>JBHADN010000201.1:0-14277 GCA_041855085.1 Catonella sp. | reverse complement strand
GTTCTCCATTTTTATTCTCTTTTCGTGGTTTTTTATTATTTTTTCTTTATTGCTGTAGTTCCTCCCTTTCATTTTAACCCCTATATGTTACGCTTCGGTTACATTTTACACTTTTTCAATCATTTTATTATGCTTTTAGTTTTTTGTTGAATATTAACATTTTTTATGCTAAATTTATATTAAGTTTGAATTATTTGCGGAATGTGCGGTTTTATACCTTTCTTTGATGTATAACTCCGGCTCCCGTGGATGATTGAGCTTAGATGTTGTCTGAATTTATACCATTTAAGGAGGTCTTATGTTTTTTAATAAGTTGGATTCAAAATCTTCAAATGGCAGCGGCATTGAAGAGCTTAAGGCTTATTTGAATCGAAATATAGCCGAATATTGTCATAATTCAGAATTTTCTCCCCTGTCCTCTTCCGACTTTTCTCCAAAAAATGACCTGCAAAAGACTTGTATGGATATGTTAAACTCCCTGATAGGGCTTTTTAATGACGAGTTGAACTATCAGGCAAAAAGAGCAAAGGCTGTAAGTGCCTCCGTTGCTTCGGGGCTTTGGTATATGAAGCTTTATAAGGGCTGTGAGAAAGTTGTCTGGTCGGATGAATGCAGAGTCCTGCTCGGATGCAGAAATGAACATGACTTTCCCGACAGCCTGGACTCCTGGAAAAGCAGGGTACATCCTGAAGATGTAAGGAGAGTAACCGACTCCCTGAACAAAACCCTGTCCGATACAACCGGAAGAAGCTCTTTTTGTTCCGAATACAGAATAAAAGCAAAGGGCGGTTCATACAGATGGTTTAAAAGCACCGGACAGGTAATAAAGGACAGCAAGGGCAAAATTTCTGAACTTATAGGCACTCTTTCCGATATAGACGACGAAGTAAAGAAGAGAAACTATACCGAAACAAATCTTACAAAGTACGAGCTTGTAGACTCCGTACTCTCAGAGGGCTCGTGGTACATGAAGATTACCGCAAAGGCGGGTATAGATCCGCACAACGAATTCCGCTGGTCTGCACAGTTCAGAAAGCTTTTGGGCTTTGACAGCGAGCAGGACTTTCCTGATGAACTGCACGCCTGGGCGGACAGAATTCATCCCGAGGATGCGGAAAAGGCTTTAACCCTGCTTAACAGATATATAGCGGACAAGGCTTCCCTAACCCCTTTAGTCCTCGAATACAGAATTATGAACAAGTCCGGAGTGTACAGATGGTACAAGGCAACAGGAAAAACTCTTAGAAATCCGGATGGAAGTCCTATAATGTTTGCCGGTGTCCTCGAAGATATAACCCTTGCCAAAAGCAGGGCTGAATTCAACTCAAAAATGAGCGCTATGGCGGACAATCTGGAAAGTTCCATGGAGGATATAACAGAGGCTATAGGCGAGTCTACCGACAGAACTATGGATATAGCAAGAGAGCAGGCGGACATTACCGCCGCCGCTGAGGAAACAAGGGTAAAAACGAACGAAACGCTTAAGATTACGGACTTTATTATGAACATCTCCACACAGACCAATCTTCTGGCACTTAACGCTTCCATAGAAGCTGCCAGAGCCGGCGAGGCGGGAAAAGGATTTGCCGTGGTTGCCGATGAAGTAAGGAAGCTTGCACAAAGCACTTCCGAAGCTGTAGACCAGATTACGGGCAGTCTTAACGGTATGGAAAAATCCATAGACGATATTTTAACCCGAATAGAAAAAATCAACTCGCTCATCGAAACCCAGTCCGGCAATATGCAGGAAATAAATGCTTCAGTTTCACAGATAAACGAGCTTTCACATGAGCTTAACAGCCTTTCTAAAGATTTATAGCTTGACAAAGGCGAGGTTTTATGATTTAATGACAGGCACAGACGATGACAGGAAGAAGTAAGCTGATGTTCACTTACAGAGATTAGCCGGTTGCTGAGAGGCGAAAGGAAGAGTCAGCCCAAATACATCCTTTAGTTGCGCACTGAACATTTATCCGACTGCCGGATTTATCAGTAGGCTGCGACGGCAGATGACCGTTATCCCGTCAGGATATGTCAGTATCCGTATGAGGCAGACTTACAGTCTGTGAATTAAGGTGGTAACACGAAGCTTTCAGCTCTCGTCCTTTACAGGACGGGAGCTTTTTGTGTAGCAGGAAATTCAAATGAAGCTCCCATGGCATAAAAAGCCCCGGCAGGACACATACGGACGCGGCAAAGAACGGGCTGCAGGCACAGGGTGCGAAAAGCAAAAATAATTTAAGGAGGATAACATGACAACTTACGAGGAACTTAAGGCAAGAGGACTTATTGCACAGGTAACCAACGAGGAAGAGATAAGCAAGATGGTAAATGAGGGTAAGGCTGTTTTCTATATCGGCTTCGATCCTACCGCGGACAGTCTTCATGTAGGACATTTTATGGCTCTCTGCCTTATGAAAAGGCTTCAGATGGCGGGAAACAAGCCTATCGCCCTTATGGGAGGCGGCACCGGTATGATAGGAGATCCTTCCGGAAGAACGGATATGAGAAGTATGATGACAAAAGAAACCATAGAGCATAACTGCGCCTGCTTTAAAAAGCAGATGGAAAGGTTTATAGACTTCGGCGAGGGCAAGGCTATCATGGTAAATAATGCAGACTGGCTCTTAGGTCTTAACTACATCGAATTTCTAAGAGATGTGGGGCCTCACTTTTCCGTAAACAGAATGCTTGCCGCCGAATGCTACAAGCAGCGTATGGAAAAGGGCTTAAGTTTCTTTGAGTTTAATTATATGATAATGCAGGCATTCGACTTCTACGAGTTATTTCAAAAATACGGTTGTAATATGCAGTTCGGCGGCGATGACCAGTGGAGCAATATGCTGGCAGGCACGGAGCTTATAAGAAGAAAGCTCGGCAAAGACGCACATGCCATGACAATAACTCTCCTGCTCAATTCTGAAGGCAACAAGATGGGAAAAACTGCAAACGGTGCAGTTTGGCTTGATCCGAACAAGACCTCTCCGTTTGATTTTTACCAGTACTGGAGAAATGTGGATGACGGAGATGTAATAAAGTGTATCAAACTGCTTACCTTCCTTCCTATAGATGAAATACTGGCTATGGAGTCATGGGAGGGCGCTAAACTGAATGAAGCCAAAGAGATACTTGCTTTTGAGCTTACAAAGCTTGTACACGGAGAGGAAGAAGCTGAAAAAGCAAAATCCGCTGCAAAGGCGCTTTTTGCGGGCGGCGGCAGCCTCGAAAACATACCTCAATTCACAATTTCCATGAGCGAAGCCAGAGATGGCGTATTCGATATTATAACTCTGCTTCATGCTTCAGGGCTTGTACCTACCCGCTCCGAGGGCAGGCGCACGGTAGAGCAGGGCGGCGTAACCGTCGACGATGAAAAAATAACCGATTTTCTTGCTGTCTTTGCTCCTGAAAGATTAAGGGGTGACGGAATAATTGTAAGAAAGGGCAAGAAAAAATTCTGCAAAATCGTACTTGAATAATTGATATAACGGTGTCTATACCTAAAAAATGCGGCTGTCCGAGGACAACCGCATTTTTTTAATAGGTATATACTACATCTTTATAATCCTTCTCGGGCTTGTACATAGTGTATTTCTTGCCCGCTCTGTACATCTGCGCATCGTATGTGGAATCGACCACATTCCACTTCGCATTTTCATAGATATTGTTCCAAGCGTGATACACCGTTGCATTCGGAGTATATCCCGTAACCACCTTGGTAGGTACTCCGACGCTCCTCAACATCGATGCAAGCAGGATGGAATAGTCGTAGCAGATTCCCTTTTTCTCGCCGTACACCTTCGCTATATCCGGGATGTATGCCGCCGTTGCCGCAATATCGTCTATATTTTTGGCTTTATCATAGTCATAGGTATAATTTTTAACCACATACTCGTAGATATACTTTATCTTGTTTTTGCTTCCGCCCTTTTTTGCAAGCTCCTGAGCTTTCTTAATGGCAACATTTGTGCTGTCCCAGTTTAAAATATAGTTTGACGAAAGGTAAGCGCTGTTATCGCTGGCAAGCTTCTGGGTTATACTTACCGTCTGCATAACTGCATATCTCGTACCTGTGATATTTCTGCACAGGATGAACTTATAATCTCCGTTTCCCTGTGTCATAGGGATGTTTATACTCACACTACCCTTAGGTATGTCGTACTTATACTGTGTGCCTCCTGTAAGCTGTACCAAAAGCTTTATTTTCACATCGTAATCATTCTGGTAGGTAAGCTTGACGGTTCCGTTGTTCTCATTTACTATTTGCGCAGAATTTGCAAGTGCGGCATCAGGCCTTACAATCGCAAGCACGGCAAGTAAAAATGTAAACGATATATATTTGAGCAATCTGTTCATGTTTTTAACTCCTTAGTAACAACATAAGTTCCCTACGCTATATGATAGCATTTATTGAAACTTTTTTCAAATAAATTTTCTATCCACTTTAACAAACCGACAAAAATCTACATTTTCATCAAATATAAGTATAAAATTCCTCTGCATCTTAACTAAAGTCACAAATACTGATGTATAAAGTTTAAAGCCCGAAATGCCGGTTTCTGAATTTTGACTCCTAGCTTTTACTAGGTGGGCAACCGCACATATTCCTCTGCCTTCCACCGTATAATATGGCTTGACATTACAATATAGATATAGGAATCCCTTTTTAAGTCATGTAGGTTCAAAACATCAGAAATTATCGAACACTTCAGGCTGTTTTTATTTATTTTATCTGTACTTCTAATTTGATTGTAACATAAATCGTGAAGTTTTTCAAGGACAATTACACCTATTTTTAACACTATCTGCTCCGAATTTTATGCCAAATGCTCAGCTTTCCGTCTTTTAAACCTATTCTTACCGCTCCAAGTTTGTCGGTACTGTATATTTCCCCCTTCTCATAAGCCATTCTCTCCAATGCCTCTTTATGCGGATGACCATAGCTGTTGCCCTTTCCTGCGCTTATTAAATACACCGCGGGATCTGCCGCCTCCAGAAATTCCGACGACGATGAATGTCTGCTGCCATGATGACCTACTTTCAAAATATCGCAGTCAAGGTATTCTTTTCCCACTCTTTCAAGCAAAAGCTTCTCCGTTTCCTTTCCTATATCTCCGGTAAACAGTACGGAGAGGTTTTCATAGCTCATCCTCATGACTATTGACGCTTCGTTATGAATGCTGATAGAAGCCTCCTTCTCCGGATAAAGAGTCAAAAAACTGAACTTGCCATCTCTTATCTCCTCTTTGCCGCTTAAATAGTACAGCGATATTTTTCTGTTATTCGCAAGCATTTTCATAGTGTTAAATTCTTCACAATGCAGGATTTTATTTTTATAGCTCTCCGATACAAATATCTTGTCTACCTTTATTTCCTCACATTTCAGCAGGTCGATAATTCCACTTATATGGTCTTTGTCCGCATGTGACACAAATATTCCTTTTATCCTCCCCCAACCGTTGTATTTTAGGAAAGGCAGAAGCTTATACTTACCTACCTCTCTCTCGGAGCTGCTTCCGCAGTCTGAAATATAGACCTCTCCCCTCTCTCCGCTCATTACAAAGCAGTCCCCTTGACCTATGTCCAGCATATTCAGCGAAAATTCTTCTTTTTTATGAGTCAGTATTACAAAGGACAGTGCAATAGTCCCAACGGCAAAGCATATCCTCTTTACCCTGTTCCTATTCTTATCTTTCCGAGATTTATCTTTCCTGTCGCGTTTTTTTAATACACACAGCAGATAGACAAGTACTGCAATCGTTATATAATATACCGCAATCTGCCATTTTTCAGGCTTCCCCGTTATTATACGCAGGGCTCCCGCCTTATTTCCCGAGTTGCAAAGAACTGTATAAAAATTAAGTATATAATAAGATGTGCCGAGAAAAAATCTCCCCGCAAGCTCCGATACAAGCGATATAAAGCCTCCTGCAAGCCCCGTTACCACAAGCAGAGCCATAAGCGGAACAACTGCAATGTTAAGCAGTATTCCCGCCATAGAAATTTCATAGTATGTACCTAGAATTACCGGAAGTGTAGCAATTGTAACGCTTACGGAGCAAATCAGAGAGGACAGGAGATAGTAAAGCCCTCTCCTATACCCCTTTACATTTAAACTGTGGATATTGAAGATGTGGTTTAATTCAGGCATTATATAAAATATTCCTATTACGGATAAGTACGAAAGCTGAAAAGCAGTCTGATATAGGCTCTTATGATTTATTAAAAGAATTATTATGGCTGAAAAGGCGAGAGAGCTTGGAAGATCATAACTCCTGCCTGCAAGAAATGAGAAAAATATTATGCACATCATTATGACGGCTCTGGCAGTCGAAACTGAAAAGCCGGTAAAAAATCCGTAGAATATCAGAACAAGTCCGGAAGTTATAAGCGAGGATTTAAATCCCATTCTGAGTTTTTTGAGAAATATTAAGATTGCACCTGATACAATAGAAATATGAAGTCCTGATATAGAAAGCAGATGACTTATGGAATTTTCCTGATAAAGTTCTTTTATCTCGGCATCCAGCAGACTTTTATCTCCCAGCACCATAGCGCTAAGGCTCCCTGCCTCCCTTTCTCCGAGTATGGTTTTGTATTTTTCTAAAATATTCCTGTTTAAATTCTTAAGAGCATTCACTAAAAAAAACTTTAGCCTGCCAAGCTTCGTCCACTCCGCCGGGGCTATGTCGTCAGCCTTAATAATTCCCCTGAAGCCGAGGTTTTCATAAAAAGCTTTTCTGTTAAACTCTGCCGGGTTAGACGGCTCTTCAAATTCATTTAATATGCCGCTAACCCTTAAAGTTCTTCCGTAAATTTCAGTTTCGGGCAACTGCTCCTCCCTAAGCTCCACCAAAACCTTTTCAAGCTTTCTTTGTCCGCTCTCCAACTGAATCCTTACGCTTTTACCGCCAAAAGCGGATACATAGCTTTTTACATCCGTTACCTCTCCCTGTATAATGACATTCTGCCCGATATACTCAGACTTTTTTTCGGGAAAGACAAGGTCGTACAGATATATCAGGCTTATAAATATTATGGCAAAAAGCACCATAGGTCGTTTAATTCGTTTCAATTATTTCAAGCTTCCTTTCGAGCGGTAAATCTATAGGAACTGTTTCCCTGTATTTTCCATAGGTTTTACCGTCTATCCAAAGCTGCACCTTTGCGACACTACCCACCTCCGCAAGAGAATTTACTATAGAATAGACTACTACCTCATCCGAAACCCCGTCAAGCCCTGACAGAAACTCCTTGCTTAAATCTACATAGCAGATTCCGTCCTTAAAGCTTACCTTGTTTATCTTAGTCCCTGACGGTATCACAGGCGCAAGATTTTCCTCCTCAAGCGGACCGTCTATAAGCTGCCTTATCACAAGTTCTTCAAGAGAAAAGGTTCCGTCAAACTCTATGTTGTGCCTTGTATTCACAAGTTTTTTGCCTTCCGCATCCGTATAGTAAAGCGACAACTGCACCGTCTGGTAATAAGTTGTTTCTCCTCCTGTATTGTCTATAAAATCGCTGCCCGACATTGCGCCTATAGGATTTAATTCGGAGTACATAAGCGGCTGCCCGTCAATGGTATACTCCACTTTATCCACTCCTTCAATCTGACACAGCGTCTTAACCACACAGGCTCTGCTTAGTATTTCCGAAATTCCTGTGAGTTCTCTGTAGGTTTCGGAAAAATCAATATTTAATATATTTTCATTTATTTCCCACGAATTTATCTTTATTTCATCGGGGATAGGCTTTTTAAGCGTTATTTTCTCCGGTTCGCTCCTAAGCCTTGCTATCAGCTCGCCTGCCCTTTCTTCAGCACTTTCTCCCTTAGCGATGTATTCTTCCGTTACCAGCTTATCCTCCGAGTTGTTTACAAAATATATTTTAAAAGCATTTTTCGCCTCCGTCATATTCTCTGTAACGGTTGTTGCAGTACCGCAGGAAAAGAGCATAAAAATCAGAATCGATGTCAGCACCGAGCATATATTCCTGAAAAACTTATAGCCTGACAAGTCTAAAACCACCGCCCTTCTTTTTTACTGTATGTTTCTTAGGCGGTATATAGCTTAGAGGTATTCTCACAGTAAATGTACTTCCCTCTCCCTCCTTGCTGTACAGCCTTATCTCTCCATGATGCATCATAATTACATTTTTGGTTATGGACAGACCGAGCCCGGTACCTCCTGTACCTCTGCTCCTTGCCTTGTCAACTCTGTAAAACCTTTCAAATACCTGATCCTGAAACTCCTCCGGTATACCTATGCCCGAGTCCGCCACCTTTACAAAGAAAAACTTATGGTCCGCATTTAACGATACTCTTACCCATCCGTCTTCAATATTGTACTTTATAGCATTTTCAATCAGATTTGAAAGCGCCAGAGTCAGCTTTACCTCATCTACCTCCGCTGAAACCGCCCTAAAACTTTCAAACACCAGTTCTATATTTTTTCTGCCGGCTATCGGTCTGAGGCGTTTAAGTATCTGCTCCAAAAGCTCGTTCAAGTCCGTCTGTTTCGTATTCAGAGTACCCGTCTTTCTGTCAAGCTTCACAAGGGAGAGCAGGTCGTTTATTATCTTGTCCTCCCTCTCTATCTCGTTGTTTATATCAATCATAAACTCTCTGTACATCTCCAGACTTGCATTCGGATCACTGATAAGCGCATCGGCAAGCACCTTCATGGATGTCATAGGGGTTTTCAGTTCGTGCGAAACATTGGAAACAAACTCCTGTCTGCTTCCCTCCAGCTTTTTGGTCTTATTTAACATCTTATTGAAAGAAACCGAAACCGCCTCCAATTCGGTAAAGCTGTAAACCGAAGCTATCTCCTCTATATTACCGTCGGTTATCTTATCTATCTCGGAGGATAACTTATTCAGCGACTTTGACAGCCTCCTCGCATAAAAAAATGCCAGTACGATGATTATTGCCCCTATAGCCATGAGCGCTGTTGCAGAGGTATAGGAGAGTTTTTCCGACATTGATTTTAAGCTTTTGAGTGAGAAGCTGAATACTATTATCCCTATGACCGACTTATCATTCGGGCTTAAGATAGGCATAGTAAGCTCAAGGTAATGTTTGTCAACATTTCTGTAAAGGACATCATTACCTCTGAAGCTGCTTATGGCATCCTCCGAAATGAGTGTCTTACCCTTTTCCAGACCGAATGTATCGAATATTACCCGAAGGTTTTTATCTATAACAAGTACCCTGCCGTCATAGATATTTGAAAAATATGTAATTTCCGATTCAAAGTCATTTACCGTACTTTGCGAAACCGTTCCCAAGGCGCTCAGATTGTTCACTATGGTAGTTCCGTATTCTCTTACGGTCGCAACCTTGTTCTCGTAGGCATTTTTGTCGTAGGATGCAAGCAAAAAGCTCGAAAACACAATCATCGGGCATATGGCTGCAAAAAATATGACTATGAATACCTGAAATTTAATGCTTCTTATATACTGAATAACGGGGTTAATGCTTGAAATAATAACCCACCCCCCACTTTGTATGAATGTATCTAGGCTCACTAGGCATTTCTTCTATCTTTTCGCGCAGCCTTCTTATGTGTACATCCACAGTCCTTACATCTCCGGGATAATCCGCTCCCCAGATAAGTCCCAAAAGCTTTTCTCTGGAATACACCTTATTTTCGTCCTTTATCAGCAGTTCCAAAAGATCGAACTCTTTGGCTGTAAGGCTCATTTCATTGCCTTTTATATAAACTCTGCGTCCTTCAAAATCTATGGTCATATCGCCGTACATATTGCCTGTCTTATTTTCCTTAACAGGTCTGTTTTTTTCATTTCTGCGCAGTATCGCCTTTATCCTTGCCTTTACTTCGAGTATGTTGAACGGTTTTGTCATATAATCATCCGCGCCGTAGTCCAGCCCCAGAATTTTGTCGATGTCATCTCCTTTTGCGGTAAGCATAATTACAGGAACATCGGAAAACTCCCTTATCTGCTGACATACTTCAAATCCGTTCATCTTGGGCAGCATCACATCCAACAGTATAATATCGTATGAGCCGGCTTTTACCATTTCCAACGCTTCCTCGCCGTCGTACGCAGTATCCACTTCCATACCGTCCTGTTCAAGTCCGAATCTTATGCCTTTTACAATGAGCCTTTCATCATCTACAACAAGAACCTTTCTTGCCATTATAATACCTCTTTCCACAAGCTCTTTAAACGCCAATCTTGTCCTTTATTTTATCAAAAAATTTCTGCTTTATCCCTTTTATTTTCATTATGTCCGTAATTTCCTTAAAGCCTCCGTTGCTTTCCCTGTAGGAGATAATAAGCTCCGCCTTTGCTTCTCCCACTCCGTTTAAGGTCATAAGTTCTTCCTTTGTTGCCGTATTTATATTTACGGTTCCCGCTTTAGCCGTATTTTCTCCGTTCCTTGGAGTTAAGCTCCGGCTTCCGCTCTCCTTTACTTCCTTTTTGGACGGAACATAAATCTGTGCACCGTCTTTCAGCTTTTCAGCCTGATTTATACCGTATCCCGCAGCATCCGAGGTCAGCCCTCCCGCCGCCTTTATGGCATCCTCCACCCTGCTTTCAGGCTTCAGTTCGTACACACCTTCATTTTTAACTTTTCCGCATACATGTACAAAGATTGAAGCCATAGTCGGAACATATACGGTTTCCTCAGTACTCTGCCCGCCCTCCGTATTTTCAACCTCTAAAACATAGGCTGACTCCGCTTCCTTTTTTTGCCCTGTGAATATAAATAAGAATCCTGCCGCTCCGATAAGAAGTACAACCACAAGTAAGTGCAGTCTACTCCTCATTTTACCTCCCGATTTTTGCCAATAAATGGGCAGAAACAAAGTTCACCCTTGTCCCTGCCCCGTAAGAATTAAAATCAAATTAAACACATATATATTTTAACCCAAAAGTTATTTAATTTCAAGATAATTTTAGTAGGATTGTTTAATCTTATACCGCCTTATCTATCTTGGTTGCCCATTCAACTTTATGATAACTGCCTGTATGGTTATAAGTTCCCGTTATACTGCTTAACTTGTTCGAGGCTATCCCTCCCATCACAGTGGCACTCGTAGACACTCTGGACGCAAGACTGAGCCTGCCTCCGAACAGGGTGGTAAGAACCGAAGTATCGGCTTTCTTAAAATCTTCCTCATCTATGCTTAAGGTATTGCCTTTTTCTATATTTATACCGGCACTCTTTAAAAGCCCCGCCGATGCCGCCACATTGCCTGTCATAGTGACTGCTCGTCTGAGTATGGAGGTGTTCTCTATGGAGTCGGTAGCCTCTATTGTGTTGTTGTACGAGTCCACAAATGCCTTAAGCTTGCCTAACGCCGCCTCTCTGTCCGAGAAATCTTCTCCGGTCAACTGCCTTGAAGCTTCCGTAAGCTTTTCGGACACGGCACGCATAGTTGAAAGCCCTTTCATTTCGGCACTCGGCTTCGTACCGAAAGTCGAATTTCTGCTGTCCGAAAGCACTCCGCCTATACGCTGATACGCACTTACCATCTTTTTGTATGCGCCCGTCTTCAGCATATTGAATTCGCTGAAAGAAACGCTGTCTATAAAGGTACTTGTCTTAAATGTATTATTATTCTTAAAAAAAGACGAATAATCTATAATGGTATTAAACCCGGAAAGCCGCATATACATACCTCCTTTCCCTGCAAATAAGTATATCTGTAATGATGATATCACAGAGTTTTATAACTTGCAAGAGGCTGATTATTTTGTTATATTGTTATAAAGCATTGAAATGAGGTGGTTTTTATAGCTGTAGGTTTGATTGTTGTCAATGTTGTTATTTATATAGTATTAAATATGTTTCTTCTGCAAAACGGAATAGATTTTGTATCTTCTCTTGAAAATTCCTGGACTGCGATTAAGTTTAACGGGGAATATTACAGGATTTTTACCTCCATGTTTCTTCACGCGGACTTAAATCATCTGTTCAACAATATGATAGTTTTATTTACTATAGGCAGACATTATGAAGCAAATGAGGGCAAAATGCGCTTTGCAAATGTCTATTTTCTTGGCGGAGTTCTTGCAAGCATAGCTTCTTTGTCTTATAATATGTTAATCGGGAATGACATATCTTCTCTCGGTGCTTCCGGTGCGATATTTGCTGTTATGGGAGCTTTGGTTGCATCTGTGGTAAAGCACAGAAACCGTATAAGAAGCCTGTCCAAAAGGCAGGTTATAATCTTTGCCGCACTCAGCCTTTACATGGGCTTTTTGAGTCCAAATACGGACAATGCCGCACATCTTGGCGGACTTATATCGGGGTTTCTTATAGGTATGGTTATTTCCTGAAGCAATTTGCCCTCGTCGGCAATTCGGGATAAATATTGTATGTATAGCGGGGTGGATGTATGAATATAAATATATATTATGGTGGCAGAGGGCTTATAGAAGATCCCACCATTTATGTGTGTGACAAGATAACGGAGGTACTTACGGAGCTCAGGGTTCAGGTGCGGCGGTATAATCTCTTTGAGGAGAAAAACAGTATAAGCATGCTTCCGAAAACTCTTAAGGAGGCTGACGGAATTATACTTGCTTCCAGCCTTGAATGGTTCGGCATAGGCGGATATATGCTCCAGTTTCTTGATGCCTGCTGGCTTTACGGCGACAAGGACAAAATTAAACATCTTTTTATGATGCCTGTGGTTACTTCCACCGCTTTCGGAGAGGACGAAGCATACCTCTCGCTCATAAGGGCTTGGAAAATACTGGGCGGCATTACCTGTCAGGGTATAAGCACCTATGTGGAAGACCATACCGGCTTTGAACTTAACACGCATTATGCCCGTCGCATAGAGCGCATTGCAGAAGATTTGTACAGGGCTATAAATCAAAACCTTACAGTATTTCCGTCGAGTGAATTTATCCTACACAGCAACAGTTTTTCAGGCAGCAGCCTGCCGCTTACACCTCAAGAGAGCGAACAGCTTTCCGTCTATGTTTCAAATGACAGCTATGTTAAAAAGCAGAAGGAAGATATAGAAGAGCTCTCACAGATGTTCAGGGAAATGCTGGGGAACGATAACGGCGACAGCGCTATGTTTAAGACCTTCAGGACACATTTCACTCCTCAGGAGGATTTTAAGGCAAGCTACTCGATAGAACTTTCCGATACCATGCGTTCGCTCATTGTCGAGGTCAACGGCTCAGACCTTAAGTGCTACTACGGCGAATTGAAAGACGCAGATGTTACGGCAAGGACTACGAGTGAAACACTTAACAATATAACCTCAGGCAAAATGACTTTCCAGAGGGCTTTTATGTCCGGGGATCTGGCTGCCAAGGGTAATTTTAAAACGCTTAGAATGTTTGACAATGTTTTTCAATTTTTGAAATTATAAACGGAGGATAAAACTATGAGAGATGAAAACTGCATTTTTTGTAAACTTGCAAACGGAGATATCCCTACAAACACGGTATATAAAGATGAATATGTAAGGGCTATTATGGATGCCGCTCCCGCAAACAAAGGACATGTAATCATCCTTCCCTCCGAGCATTCCGCAGATATTTTCAGCTTGGATGATAAATATGTGGAAAGAGCATTTTCAGTTGCAAAAAAAATCGGGGCGGCGTTAAAGAAGCTTACAGGCTGCGATGGCATAAACATACTTCAAAACAACGGGGCGGCGGCAGGGCAGACGGTTTTCCACTTCCATGTACATGTAATCCCGCGCTATAAAAATGATAGATGCAATATAGGCTGGGAGCACGAAAGTTACGCTGACGGCGAGGCGGCTGAATTGGCTGAGAAGATTGCGGGGTTGATTTAGAATAGCCGTAGGTAATTTATATAAAAACTTCCCTATGACAGAGAAAATACCGTACAAGTGCCTAAGCACTTGTACGGTATTTTTATGCCGAAAAGAATACTCTCACATGGGAGATTACTGTAAAAGATTTGAAAAATATCTGCCGTAACAGCTACCTGTCTGCAGCTTTTTACTCAAAAAATCCCTTATTCTTGGTCTGCAGCAGCAAGCCCAGCGCCTCTCTCGCCACATCCTTAACCGTATCGGCTGTTATTATCTCAAGTGCCTGCTTTGTGCATTCAGGCACATCCACCAGATCGTCCTTATTTGCCAGAGGTATAATTACACGCTTTATCCCTGCTCTCTCCGCCGCCATAAGCTTTTCCGGCAAACCTCCTATGGCAAGCACCTGTCCTCTCAGCGAAATTTCTCCGGTCATGGCAAGTTCGGGGTTGACCTCTATTCCAAGTATGAGAGATGCAATAGCCGTAAACATGGTTAT
>JBHADN010000200.1:0-7153 GCA_041855085.1 Catonella sp. | reverse complement strand
CTACAGTGCCAAGCGGCGGTACTTCATCAGGCGGTATGACACCTGCGCCTTCGGGTGGAAGTACTGTGGTTGCGGTAGGCGGCGGATCGGCTGTAACGACAGGTACGGAGAAGAAAGAAGCTGAAAAGAAAGAGGACGGTGCGGCAAAGGAGCAGTCGGAAAGTGCGGCTGCCGTAGTAGGAGAGGTATCAAAGAAAGGCGAAATTTCAGCAAGTCTTAAATTTTCCTCCGAAGTGAAAGAGATAAAGGTAGAGGATAAGGCGGGGAATTCTTATTCCATAAAAATAGAGGCGGACGAGATTAAAACCGGAGATAAATTTAAGGTGTTTGAAGTTAAAGACGGTAAATATCTGCTTGTAAACGGTAATACCTACATCGCCGCTGAAAACGGACTGGCAGTTTCTTTGAAGTCGGGTGCGGATTATGTGCTTCTTTCGGAGGAATCGGCAAAGGCTCAGGCTGAAAAGATAACTGAAACAGTTAAGCTCAGTAAGGAGAGCCTGACATTAACCGCAGGGAAGAGCAGAAAGATTAAGTTTGATACAGCCCTTGATATGGGTAATGTAAAAAAAGTAAGCTATGTTTATAATAAAAATAAGGTAAGCATATCCAAAGTAGGAGTCGTAACCGCTAAATCCGGTAAATCGGCAACTGTAAAAGTAAAGGTAGTGCTTAAAAACGGACAGACCAAAACACTTAAGCTGAAAGTTGTAATGAAGTAAGATAATCCTACCTCCAAATATAAAAAAGTTGTACACCAACGGATTGATATGACTGACCTGTAAATGACAAGCGAAAGCATAACGGCTTGTGGCAGGTGTCATAATATATCGGTTAGTGTACAGCTTTTTTTACATAGCTTCGGGAGAGATATAAACATCTTTCAGGGATAGGCTGTACTGACCTGAAAAGCCGTATCCCTCATCGTTTTCAGGCTTTCCCATAACTCTTGAGTACAGAGGAGGAAGATTTTCAAACTTTGCTATGGCGGCATCAAGCACGGACAAAATTTTGTCTTTGTCCCTCGGCAGACTTCCCCTTGTACGAATGTGAATCCAGTCGTGGAAGCTGTCCCATTTTACGGGAGTATTGGAAGATATCTCCAAGAGTTCCACGAGTCTGCGCTCCTCTTTGAGATTTTCAAGTTCCGTGGCAGGCATAAAATTTCCTGTTTCCATTTCCTTTAAAAGCTTGTCCGAGGAGAGAAACATAGAAAAGTTTACTATATTTTCGGGAAGGGTATCGGCTAAAAACTTTGCCATAGCGGCGGCGGATTCTTCCCATCTGCCCGCTCCCGCAACTCCCGTCATAAAATGTGCGGCATAGGTAAAACCGGATTTTTTAATGCGTTCTATTTCTCTGTACGCCTCCGCTACAGTATGGTCCTTATCCATAAAATCAAGCACATCTTCAAGTGCATTTTCAATACCTATATACAACTTATTATAGCCCATAGAATTAAGGAGATTGAGGTCGGTGTCGGATTTTTGACTTATACTTGTTATTGTCGCGTCGGAGTTTATAGCCGTTACCTTAGGGAAATAATGCTTAATAAGTTCTATTACGGCAATAAGCTCGGCTGCTTTAAGCTGAAAGGCACTGCCGTCGCCAAGATAGACTGAGGACGGATTTCCGCCCAGAGCTTTTACCCGTTTCAACTCGTTTTCTATATCTTCCAAGCTTATTTTGCGATATTTGAGGTCGGTAAAAAGGTCACAGAATTTACATCTGTTGTAAGGGCAGCCCACCGTCACAGGCAGCATAAAAGCCCCACGCTCCATAGGTCCTCTGCAAATTCGTCCTTCATAATCCATAGCAATCTCCTTTCAGGCGGGAAATAATACTTCTTTCAGTCATTATACTGTAAAAAGCGGATGTTAGCAATAAACACAATGCTTTCGCTGCCAAATAGCGGTGGTAAATTCGGATGAAAGATGGTAAAATGGGGAAAGGAAAGCTTTAACTGTTAAAGCGGAAAGTTCAAGAAGGAGGAATTATGGAGTTTAAAGAGAGTAATGATAAAATATGGCTGGAAAATGAAGAGGGAAAGACTGTGGCTTATGTGGAGTTTCCGGAAATAGCCGCAGGCGTTCACGATGTTGCACATACGGTGGTTGACAGCAGTCTTAGAGGTCAGGGCATAGCAGGAAAGCTGCTGGAGGCACTTGTTAAAAAGGCTGAAAAAGAGGGCAAGAGGCTTCAGCCTACATGTTCTTATGCTGTAGGCTGGTTTGAGAAGCATGAAGAATACTCGCATTTGCTGAAAGACGAAAAGAAGTAGCAGGGAGCGCAAAGAGGTCAGGAGGTTGAGGCGGAAATGAAGGTATACAACAGCACTCTCGTATATATAGAAAATGACGGCAAGTATCTTATGCTTAATCGTAATAAAAAGCAAAACGACATAAATGAGGGGAAATGGATAGGTGTCGGCGGTAAGTTTATGGAGGGAGAGTCGCCCGAGGAATGCATGGAAAGGGAAGTTTTTGAGGAAACGGGACTGACTGTTACAGGCTATCTTTACTGCGGGCTGATTACCTTTGTTTCGGAAAACACGGCAAATGCCGAAAAGGACGAAACCGAGTACATGCATCTTTTTAAGGTAACAAGATTTTTCGGAGAGATAAAGGAATGTGACGAGGGAGAGCTTGTATGGGTAGATAAGGACAAACTCCTGTCGTTGCCGCATTGGAAAGGGGATGAACTGTTTCTTTCGCTTATAAAGGATGGTGCGGTACCGTTTTTTTCTATGAAGCTTTCTTATGTGGACGGAGAACTGATAGAGGCACTTACGGATACTGTGCCCTGCTTTATAACGGAGCGTCTTATACTCAGGGCGTGGACCTTGGAAGATGCCGAGGACTTGTTTAAATATGCGCAGGATGCCGATGTAGGCTATGCCTGTGGCTGGAAACCGCACGAAAACCTTGATGAGAGTGTTAAAATTATATCGGACTATCTCATGAAACCCGGCGAATATGCCATAGTGTATAAGGAAACCAACGAAGTTATAGGAGCAATTGCCATATATGCAGGAAGCAAGAAAAATCGCGGACTGGGAGATGACGAGCTTCAGGCGGAGATAGGCTACTGGATCGGAAAGGAATACTGGGGCAGAGGGCTCATAGGAGAGGCGGCAGAAGCACTTGTGGACTTCGGTTTCCTGGAGTTGGAACTTAACAGGATATGGATAGCCTATTACGACGGCAATAACAGGTCGAGCAGAGTGGCGGAAAAGCTGGGCTTTAAGTACGACCATACGGTTGAAAAGTCTGAAGTGCCGATGTTAAAGGAAGTGCGCAGAGAGCATTTTATGCTTCTAACCAAAGAGGAGTATTTTGAAAGTCAGGTTTAGCAGTCCGGTATTCATATTATGTCCCAAATTATTTGCAAACAGACTGCGGCAGGCTGCGGTAGATAATACGTTGCCCGGTCCGTGACTGTAGGGCGGATAATTTGGGTTTGCTTTATGCCGAAAGATGAAAATTCTAGGAAGAGAGTCAGGTATTATGATAAAAAAGAGGCTTATAAAACTTTTATCTCATGCAGGTAAGCACATAATCTACCATATACTTTTGCAGATTATGGCACTGGTTTCTCAGATAGTGCTTGTATTTAAGCTCGCAGATGTGTTGGAGAAAGTGCTGCAGGGAGAATTTGACGGCAATGCTTTGCTCAAGGCGGTAATTACCTTTGTAATTGTCTATATAGTAAGGGTAACGGCAGAGGAGCTTGAAGCGAGGCAGGCTTATCTTGCAAGCGTGGATGTGAAGCGTATACTCAGGGAAAAAATATATGAAAAGCTTTTAAAACTCGGAGCAGGCTATAAGGAAAGGGTGTCCACTTCGGAAGTGGTTCAGCTCAGTTCAGAGGGAGTTGAACAGCTTGAAACCTACTTCGGACGATATATACCGCAGTTTGTATACAGTATGGCTGCACCGCTTATTTTGTTTGCAGTGTTGTCGGCTGCGGTAAGTATAAAGGTAAGTGCGGTGCTACTTGCCTGCGTGCCTCTCATACCGGTATCAATAATTCTCGTTGCAAAGATAGCAAAGAAGTTGCTGCACAAATACTGGGGGTTGTATGCAGGGTTGGGAGATACCTTTCTTGAAAATCTGCAGGGACTTACCACATCCAAGATATACAGAGCGGACGAGCGTAAGGCAAAAGAGATGGATATTGAGGCGGACAGCTTTAGAAGAATAACCATGAAGGTGCTGACTATGCAGCTTAATTCGACTTCCATCATGGATATAATGGCATACGGAGGAGCGGCAATAGGTATATTTACAAGCTTTAACCTGTTTTTAAGCGGAGAGGTAGACTTGTCGGGAATGCTTACGGTCATACTGCTTGCGGCGGAGTTTTTTCTCCCGCTCAGACTCCTCGGTTCATATTTTCACATAGCCATGAACGGAATGGCGGCATCGGATAAAATATTCAGGCTCTTAGACCTTGAAGAAAGTGAAAACGGTTCTAAAGAGCCTGTAAAGGGAGCATTTTCCATAAGCCTTGACGATGTTGTATTTTCATACAATGAGGAAAGAAAGATATTAGAAAATGTAAATATGATGTTTCCGGCAGGAAGTTTTGTGTCCATAGTGGGAGAGTCGGGCTGCGGTAAAAGCACCATAGCAGGCGTACTTTCCGGCAGGAATAAAGGCTATACGGGAAGTGTAAAGCTGGGAGATATAGAACTTAGAGAGATTTCAGAGGAGTCTTTGTTAAGCAGGGTTGCTCTGGTAAAGTCAAACGGCTATATATTTAAGGGAACAGTCGCGGATAACTTAAAAATGGCGGACGAGTCCGCTACGCCCGAAATGCTTTGGGAGGTACTGAGAAAGGTAAGGCTTGAGGGGCTGTTTGAAGGTCAGCAGGGGCTTGATACCGAGCTTGCCGAAAAAGGCTCAAATCTCTCGGGAGGGCAGGCGCAAAGGCTTGCACTTGCAAGGGCATTGCTCTCCAAGGCGGATGTCATGATATTTGACGAGGTAACCTCCAACATAGATGCGGAGAGTGAAGAGCTTATAATGGAAGTAATAAAGAAGCTTGCAGGGGAAAAGACCGTTATACTTATTTCTCACAGGCTGTATAATGTTTCGGGCTCGGACTGCATCTACATGATGGATAAGGGAAGAATAGCGGAAAGCGGCACACATGCCGAACTTTTGGCTAAAAACGGAGGCTACAGCCGTCTGTTCAATTTCCAGAAAAAGCTGGAGGAATACGGAGAGAAAAAAGAAACTGCAAGGACGATAAAGAAAATGACGGCATTAAAAACTGCTAAAAAAGCGGTTAAAGATAAAAAAGAGGTCACAGAAGCAAACAAGAGCAGGAGAAGCGGCATAAAGATTATGGCGGAGCTCATAGGGCTTATAAAGCCGCTTTTAGTGCCTATGGCATTTGCCATAGCCCTCGGAGTGACAGGCTATCTCTGTGCAATTTCCATTACCATATTGGCGGCGGAGGCGATGGGTACTTCTACAGACGGATTTAAAGCGGCGGCGGATATATATACATCGGGAAATGCAGCCCTGAAAGACAAAGCAACCGGTATTATGACCGTTATGATTGCTATGGCTGTGCTTAGGGGGATTTTTCACTATGCCGAGCAATACTGCAATCATTTTATAGCATTTAAGCTGCTTGCGGTAATAAGGCATAAGGTATTTGCCGTGCTTAGAAAACTTTGCCCGGCAAAGCTTGAAGGCAGGGATAAGGGAAATCTCATATCCATAATAACAACCGATATAGAGCTTTTGGAAGTGTTTTACGCACACACGATATCCCCTATAGCGATTGCGGTTATAACTTCGGTTGCCATGACGATTTTTATAGGAAGTTATTCGCTCGCGGCGGGAGGCTTTGCGCTGGCGGCGTACATAGTTGTAGGTGCGGTAATACCTGTAATAAACGGGAAAAGAGGCGGCTTGGCAGGGATGAAGTTCAGAAATGCCGTGGGCGAGCTTTCGAGCTTTTTCCTCGGAGAGCTTAGAGGAATAGATGAAACCATACAGTACGGCGCGGGAGATAAGAAGGTAAAAGCAATTCGCGGCAGGTCGGCGGAGCTGGCAAAAATGCAGGAAGAACTTGCAGAGTTCGAGGGCAGACAGAGAGCCTCTACAAACGGAGCTATACAGTTGTTTTCCTACGGAATGCTGCTGCTCACTCTGTTGCTTTACAACGGCGGCTCCATAGAGTTTGAGGCGGTTATCATCTGTACCGTGGCAATTATGAGCTCTTTCGGACCGGTAGTGGCATTGTCGGCTCTTTCCAACAATCTGAACCAGACGCTTGCAAGCGGAGAAAGGGTGCTCTCTCTGCTTGAGGAAGAGCCGGAGGTTGTGGAAAATGAGAGAGATGAGGATAATATTCCGCTTTCCGAGTTTAAGGGGGCTGTGGCTGAAAATATAGATTTTTCATACGGCGGAGAAAAAATACTGGAAGATTTTTCGCTGGAAATAAAAGCGGGAAAGATAGTCGGCATACATGGAAAGAGCGGCTCGGGCAAGTCGACATTTCTAAAGCTGCTTATGAGATTTTGGGAGGTAAAGGACGGAAAGATAAGCATTTCCGAAAATGACATAAGGAAGGTGGTTACAGAAGACCTGAGAAATTTAGAGGGCTATGTAACTCAGGAAACGCATCTGTTTACCGGAACTATAGCAGAAAATATAGCAATAGGAAAACCTGATGCAACACTTTCGGAGATAAGGGAGGCGGCAAAGGCGGCTTCTATAGACAGCTTTATAGAGGGCTTGCCGGACGGCTACGATACGAAGGTGGGAGAACTGGGAGATACGCTTTCAACAGGAGAAAAGCAAAGGATAGGAATTGCAAGGGCATTTCTGCATGATGCGCCTTTTCTGCTTCTGGATGAGCCTACCAGCAATCTCGATGCTCTAAACGAAGGTATAATACTTAAAGCGCTTAAAGAAAAGAGCGGGGGCAGGACAATACTCCTTGTTTCGCACAGGGAATCTACGATGAATATAACGGATGAGCTTATAGAGATGAGTGTATCATAGCCATAAATTTCTACATATTCCGCCGGTAAAAGGATTTTATTACCCAAAAAGTTTAGAAAAGCGCATGTTGTGTAACATAGTTACTGAAACATGGAGCTTTGCATGGTATTATGCTTTCAGATGGTGAT
>JBHADN010000199.1:0-3368 GCA_041855085.1 Catonella sp. | reverse complement strand
TTATGAGAATGCAAGGAAGAGGGCGGCGGAGTTTATAAATGCCGCTCACTCCTCCGAGATTATATTTACAAGAAATGCCACAGAGAGCCTTAACCTTATTGCAAGAAGCTATGGAGAGGCATTTCTTAAAGCGGGCGATGAGGTTGTGCTGACCGTTATGGAACATCACAGCAATATTTTGCCTTGGCAGGAGGCGGCAAAGAGGACAGGTGCGAAGCTTGTGTTTCTGCTGCCTGACAAAAACGGAGTCATATCCGACGAGGAAATAGAAACCAAGATTACCGAAAAGACAAAGATAGTAAGCCTTGCACATATTTCAAATGTACTCGGTGTAAAAAATCCTGTGGAAAAGGTTATTAAAAAGGCACACTCGGTAGGTGCGGTTGCGGTTGTGGACGGGGCACAGAGCGTACCTCATATGAGGGTTGATGTAAGAGCGACAGATGCCGACTTCTATGTGTTTTCAGGGCATAAAATGCTTGCTCCTATGGGCATAGGAGTAGTGTACGGAAAAAAGGAACTGCTTAATAAAATGCCTCCGTTTTTGACAGGCGGAGAGATGATAGAATATGTAGAGCTTGAGTCCGCCACCTTCGCGGAGCTGCCGCATAAATTTGAGGCGGGCACGGTTAATGTAGGCGGTGCTGTGGGCTTACATGCGGCTATGGATTATCTTGAGGGCATCGGTTTCGACTATGTGCAGGAAACGGAGCTGAGGCTTACCAAGAGGCTGTTTGAGGGTATGAAAGCCCTGCCGTACATAGAAATCATAGGCTCGGATAAGTCTGAGGAGCACAACGGAATAATTACATTTAATATAGCCGATGTACATCCTCATGACAGCGCTTCCATCTTAAACGAGGCGGGAGTGTGCGTAAGAGCGGGACATCATTGCGCCCAGCCGCTTATGAAGTATCTGGGACTTAATTCCGCGCTCAGGGCAAGTCTGTATTTTTACAATACGGAGGAGGAGGTAGACAGGTTTTTAGGACATCTGACAAAGGTAAGGGGGGTGCTCGGCTATGGAGCTTAGAAGTATATACAACGAAATTCTTACGGAGCATAATATGCACCCGAACAACAGGCAGGAGATTGAAAATCCCAATATCGAACTCAGAGGGGTAAATCCGAGCTGCGGAGATGATATCACACTTAAGCTTAGAATAGAGGGGGATATAGTCGCAGACGGCTGCTATACAGGTACGGGATGTGCCATATCGCAGGCTTCGGCAGATATGATGCTCGATTTAATCATAGGCAAATCTAAGGATGAGGCTCTGAGGCTCGGCGAAATTTTTATGGGAATGATAAAGGGAGAGATTAAAGAAGACGAGATACTTGAAGAACTGGATGAGGCAATAGCTTTAAGAGATATATCCCACATGCCCGCAAGAGTCAAGTGCGCAGTTCTGGGCTGGCACACTCTCGGCGAGATGATCGGTAAAAAGGAGTAATTTTTGCCAGAAATTTTCGGTAATATTTCACAAAAAAACGATGAAAAATTTTACATGCCAATTTGTGTAAAACGGTTGCAAGCGGACAAAGACTTGTATATACTATATGTAAGTCGTCAAAGAAAAGAGGTTTTGATATGGATAATTTTTTCAGTCCTGAAGATCTTGAAGCGCTCAATGAAGAACTTGAAGTTTTAGAAAAATCGGTAGTGAAAACAGAGGATGAAGATCCTGAAATGGACGCTGCGGCCAGAAGATATCGAGAGATAATAAAGAAACATAAGGGTGACCGGTAAATCCGGTCACCGAAAATATTCATTTTAATTCTTAAATTCTGTTTTATTCAAATTCTAATTTTAATTCCTGAATATTTAAAATATCTGAACAATTCTTTATTTTGCCCTTTTCGGGGAATTATCATAAATAAAATTTAATACGGAGGTGGTTTTGCTTGAGTGACAGAACTCTTGCAATTTTTGATAAAGAGGAGGCTTATGTAGAGGCTTTATCGGGATATCTGAATAAAAATAGGGATACAGGTTTTGTTGTATCCGCCTTTTCAGACCTAAGAAAAATGACGGAATATTTAAAATCAGACCGGAGCGAGTATGTGCTTACATCCGAAGCGGCAAGGGAGGAGGTTGCGGACATTGTAGGAGAGGATAGAGTCATAAGCCTGCTGGAAGCAAGAGAGGATATTAAAAAAGGTCCATGGGTATATAAGTATCAATCGGCAAAAGCAATAGCGAAGGAATTAAATGCGATTTTATTGACAAGAGCCGAAGAAATGATTGTTTCCGGTAACAGTATACAGGTAGTTTTTTCTACCAAAAGCGGCATTGAAAGGGAGGAGTATGTAAATCTGCTGCTTACCGATTTGGCAGGCAAAGGCTCTGTGCTGTATGTAAATCTGGAGCCGTTCATAATGGGAAAGAGGGAGCCTTTTGCAGACGGCAGGGGGATGTCGGAGCTGATTTATTATATAAAGCAGGGAGGAGAAAACTTAAGGTGGAAGTTTAAATCATTGATAGAAAAAAGAGGGATTTCGGGGAATATTTCACAGGTAAGCCGTATTATGGATATCTATGAATTTTCAAAGGAAGATGTAAAGGTATTTATTTCGTTGCTTAAAGATTGTGTTGAATACGACACGATTCTTATAAATATGGGATTTTTTAACGAAGCGGCTCTGGAGCTTATAGAGGCGGCTGGCCATATAGAGCTTGTTGTTACGAGAAAGGAGGGTGACAGGGAGAGTGCGGAGTGCCTTATAGACCAACTGGAACTTATGAGGATTAGTGATATAAGAAGGAGGATAGAGATAGTAGAATTTGGAACGGACACTTGGCTATAAAATAAAACAGGAAATGCTTGAAAAGCTTGATTTTTCCAGAGAGCTTAGCGATGAAGAGGTACTGGAGGAGATAGAAGAAAGAGTGCTGGATATGAGCAGCGGCGAGTATATAAGCATAGCCGAGAAAAAAGAACTTTGTATGGATATTTTCAACTCGGTAAGGAGGCTAGGGGTACTTCAGGAGCTTATAGATGATGAAGAGATATCGGAGATTATGATAAACGGGCCGAATAATATTTTCATAGAAAAATCGGGCAGCATACGGAGGTTTGAGAAGAAGTTAAATTCGGAAGATGAACTGGAGGATATAATTCAGCAAATAGTTTCAAAGGTAAACAGAACTGTAAATGAGGCTGAACCGATAGTTGACGCAAGGCTTTCAGACGGTTCAAGGGTAAATGTGGTACTTCCCCCGATAGCGCTCGGAGGGGCGGCGGTTACTATAAGAAAATTTCCCAAAAGCCCCATGACTATGGAAAGGCTTATCTCATACAGGGCTATAAGCAGGGAAGCGGCGGAGTTTCTGAGGATTATTATAGAAACGGGATTTAATATAATAG
>JBHADN010000198.1:0-7152 GCA_041855085.1 Catonella sp. | reverse complement strand
TAATCATTTTTCAGCTCCTTTTGTACTGATATTGCATAAAGCCTTCCGGCTGCAATTAAAATTGTATGCAGGCTTTCCGACATATATAAGACAGGCAGATTTGATGCCGGGCTGTGGCGGATAAGACTGCTAAATGTTATATTACACCGTATACATTTAAGTTTCAAGGGATTTGTGTGAATTGTTTGCATATTGTATCTGTACCTGTTTACGCAACATCGGTAATTAAACATAAAACTTGTGAAAAAGTATTGCATTTGTTTTAATAAAATAATATAATTTATCCGACTATTTTTCTATAATATCTTACCGCAGAGTTCGGGAAACCGAGTTGCGGTCTTTGTGATTATGTTTTCAAGTGTAAAAAGCGTCGCATTATCCGGTATCAACGGAATTATTACCAATGTAGAGGTGGACATACGGAACGGACTTCCGTCATTTAATATGGTGGGTTTTCTTTCTACGCAGGTAAGGGAGTCGGGAGAAAGGGTAAGGGCGGCAATTCTCAATTCAGGCTTTTACATAGAGCCTAAAAAAATTCTTGTAAATTTTTCCCCTGCAGATGTGAAAAAAGACGGAACGGCGTTCGATTTGGCGGTTGCGACAGCCATACTTTCGGCGGAGATGGGCTTCGATGCGGACTACCTTTCTGAAACTGCGGTTGTAGGCGAATTAAGCCTGAACGGAGAGGTAAAACCTGTGGCAGGCACGCTTTCCATGGTCTGTGCGGCAAAGGAGGCGGGGGTAAAAAGATTTGTGCTCCCCACCGAAAATTATTTTGAAGCAAGGCTGGTGGAGGACATCGAAATAATGTCGGCGGACACCTTAAAGGAGGCTGTGGAAATTGTAAAAAACAGACTGACTGCAAAAGAGGCGCCCAAAGGACGGTACATGGAAAAAGAAGAGGTAAGACTTCCCGACTTTTCAGAAGTGCATGGACAGGAAAGAATAAAAAGAGCGGTGGAAATAGCGGTAAGCGGAATGCACAACATCCTTATGGTAGGGCAGGCAGGCTCGGGAAAAAGCATGATAGCAGGTCGTATACCGTCTATTATGCCGCCTATGTCAAGAGAGGAAAGTCTTGAAGTTACAAAAATATACAGTATTTCGGGGCTTCTGAACGGAAACGGAGGACTTGTGGAAGCAAGGCCTTTCAGGTCGCCTCACAATACCATCTCAACAGCGGCTTTGGCGGGAGGAGGAAGTAAAACAAGGGCAGGCGAGATAAGCCTTGCACATAACGGTGTGCTGTTTTTGGACGAGTTGCCGGAGTTTAACAGACAGACCATAGAAGTGCTGAGGCAGCCCGTGGAGGAAAAGAAAATTACTATAGGAAGGATAAACGGCACAGCCACATATCCCGCCGACTTTCTGCTTGCAGCCGCAATGAACCCCTGTAAATGCGGTTTCTATCCCGACAGAAAGCTTTGCAGTTGCAATGAAAATCAGATAAAAAATTATCTTTCAAGAGTCAGTCGTCCTCTCGTGGACAGATTTGATATTGTTGCGGAGGTAAAAAGAATTTCATTCAAAAATATATTTGAAGAAAAAATTTCGACTGAAAGTTCAGAGGATATAAGGAAGCGAGTATGTGCGGCAAGGGAGATACAGGAGGAGAGATTTAAGCGGGAGAGCATTCATTTCAATTCTCAGATGGACTCTAAGATGACGGATGAATTTTGCAGGATAGACGGCAAGACCAAAAAGCTTTTGGAGGAAGTGTACAACAAATCTAAATTCAGTCTTAGAGGGTATTACAGAGTGCTTAAGGTTGCCAGAACGATTGCCGACGTGAGGGAAAGGAAAGAGGTTTCGGAAGCGGAGGTTTCAGAGGCGATATACTATAGAGAGATGATTGAGAGGTTTTGGGGATGAAGGAGGAGCTTTTTATCTTCTGGCTGGCTTTGGACGGGCACATAGGAAAAGTAAAATACGATGCTCTTGTAGAAGTCTACGGAAATATAGGTACAGCCTTTGAAAGCATAAGAAAGGGCAGATTTTATGCGGTTAAGGGCTTTGGAAATAAGGGGCTTGAAAGGCTTAGAAAGTTGGCAAATCCCGATATGATTTATGAAAAATTCGGCGAAATGAGAGAAAAGGGCATAAATTTTTCGGATTATTTTTCAAAGGAATATCCCGACAGGCTTAAGGGAATTTATTCTGCTCCTATAGGTTTGTTTTATAAGGGTAGATTGCCAAATAATGAAGAAAAAATAATAAGTATAGTCGGAGCAAGAGATGCTACCGAAAAAGGGATGTATTATTCGGAGAAAATTGCAAGGGAGCTTTCAGAGAACTTTGTGAGCATAGCGAGCGGCATGGCGCTCGGCATAGATACTTCGGCACACCTGGGCGCGTTAAAGGGAAATAAAGGCTATACCTATGCGATATTGGGCTGTGGGGCGGATATATGTTATCCGAAAAATAATATAGAATTATACATGGAGATAGCAAAAAAGGGAGGAATAATTTCAGAGTTGCCTATGGGAATGGTGCCCGCAAAGGCGAATTTTCCGAACAGAAATCGTATAATAAGCGGAATTTCCGACGGAATTTTTGTGGTAGAGGCAAGAGAAAAGAGCGGAAGCCTTATTACTGCTGAAATGGGACTTGAACAGGGGAAAAATATATATGCCTTTCCCGGCAGAAACGATGAGCCTCTGAGCGCAGGAACAAACAGGCTGATACAGTCCGGAGCCAAGCTTGTAAACGGAGTTAAGGACATACTGGAGGACTTCGATTTTCAGGATTTTAGTCGAGGGAATATCGATTTTAAAAATTTAATACTTGAAAGGGATGAAAAAATAGTGTATTCTACACTCTGTTTGGAGCCGAAACATATTTCCGATATTATTGAGGAAACCGGATTGAATGAGGAGGAACTTTTCAGTTCTCTTATAAGACTTGAAATCAGGGGGTATGTTAAAAGAACCAGCTTTGAATATTATGTTATAAAAGTATAGGTTTAAGAGGAGATTAAAATGTCTAAGTATCTGGTTATAGTTGAATCGCCTGCAAAAGCAAAGACAATTAAGAAATATCTTGGCTCAAGCTATGATGTGGTAGCATCTATGGGGCATGTAAGGGATTTGCCGAAAAGTCAGATGGGAATTGACATAGAAAATGACTATGAACCGAAGTACATAACCATAAGGGGTAAAGGGGATTTGCTCTTATCTCTCAGAAAGTCGGCAAAAAAAGCCGAAAAGATATATCTTGCAACCGATCCGGATCGTGAAGGAGAGGCGATATCATGGCATCTGGTAAATGCTCTTAAGCTGGAGAAGGGAAAATACAGCAGAATTACTTTCAACGAAATAACGAAGACCGCGGTTAAAAATGCCATAAAAGCTCCTAGAGAAATAGACATGAACCTTGTAGACGCGCAACAGGCCAGGAGAGTGCTTGACAGAATGGTGGGCTACAGCATAAGCCCGCTCTTGTGGAAAAAAGTAAAGAGAGGACTTTCCGCGGGAAGAGTTCAGTCCGCGGCGCTTAAGCTCATAAACGACAGAGAGGAAAAGATAGACAATTTCATAGCCGAAGAGTACTGGACCATAGAAGCAAGTTTGAAGGCAAAAGGTATAAAAAAGCCGGTTGTTGCAAAGTTTTACGGGGATGAAACGGGCAAGCTGCCTGTGAATTCCAGAGAAGATATGGAAAAAATAGTAAAAGAACTGGAAAAGGTGCAGTATAGGATTTCAGAAGTTAAAAATTCCGAAAGAATAAGAAAAGCCCCTCTTCCGTTTACCACAAGCACCCTGCAGCAGGAGGCATCGAAGAGCCTTAATTTTTCCACCCAGAAGACCATGAGGATTGCACAGCAGCTTTACGAGGGAGTGGAGGTAAAAGGTCAGGGACTTGTAGGTCTTATCTCTTATCTGCGTACGGATTCCGTAAGAGTTTCCGAGGAGGCGGACTTATCGGCAAGGGAATATATAAAATCGGCATACGGTGAAGGCTATGTAGCAGAGGGCGGCGCTGCAAAGGACAAGGGAAAGAAAATCCAGGATGCCCACGAGGCTATAAGGCCTGCGCATACGGAACTTACGCCGGTAATTGTTAAAGATTCGCTTTCCAGAGATCAGTTCAGGTTGTATTCGCTTATATGGAAAAGGTTTATAGCAAGCCGCATGAAGCCTGCGGTATATGATATGAAATCGGTAAAAATAACGGCAGGCAGATATATATTTACGGCATCCGCATCAAAGCTGAAGTTTGAAGGTTTTATGTCCGTATATGTGGAAGCGGATTTTGTGAAGGAAGAGGACGGTATATCTACGGGCATAGACACAAATACGGAGCTGGAGTTTGAAAAGCTTGAAGCTTTGCAGCATTTTACACAGCCGCCGGCATATTTTACGGAAGCATCTCTTGTAAAGGCGTTGGAGGAGCTCGGAATAGGAAGGCCGAGCACCTACGCTCCCACTATAACCACAATAATAGCGAGGAGATATGTTTCAAAGGAAAACAAGTCGCTTTTTATAACAGAGATAGGAACGGTAGTAAATAAGATTATGAATGATGCCTTTCCTGAAATAGTGGATGCAAATTTTACTGCTTCTATGGAGCAGCTTTTGGACAGAGTAGAGGCGGGAAGTGTGAAGTGGAAGGAAGTCGTGCGCAATTTTTATCCCGACCTTGAGAGAGAGGTTGAAAAAGAAACTCTGGAAATGGAAAAAATTGAGATAGCCGACGAGGTTACAGACGAGCTTTGTCCTAACTGCGGCAGAAATTTAGTTATAAAATACGGTCCGCATGGAAAATTTTTAGCCTGCCCCGGATTTCCTGAATGCAAGTTTACAAAGCCGTATCTGGAAAAGGTCGGAGTTTCATGTCCTTTGTGCAACAGCGAAGTAGTGCTTAGAAAGACTAAAAAGGGAAGAGTTTTTTACTCTTGTGAAAACAGCCCCGAATGCGAGTTTATGAGCTGGCAGAAGCCGTCTGAAAGGCATTGCCCGGAGTGCGGCTCATATATGACCGAAAAAAGCGGTAAACTTGTTTGTTCAAACAAGGATTGTCATACGGTTGTCGAGATTGCACTCAATAATTAAAGAAGAAATAAAAAATTTATACAATTAGCCACAACTCGTATTGATTTATAGTACAATTATATGCTAGTATTATACTGTAGGAGTTTTAGTAATATATAATAACAAAATGAGAGAGGTTTAAAAGGTGTAAGTTTATGAGTGTTCAATTACTGGATAAGACTAGAAAAATCAATAAGTTACTGCACAATAACAATTCTCATATGGTAGTTTTTAATGATATTTGTGATGTTTTAAGTGAGATATTGGATTCCAATATTATTGTGCTGAGTAAAAAGGGAAAAGTTCTCGGTATAAAAAACAGGGAGGATATTCCTTCCATCAAGGAACTGATAACGGATACGGTAGGGGAGCATATAGACAGGAATCTCAATGAGAGGCTTCTCGGAATTCTTTCTACAAAGGAAAATGTAAACCTTACCACGCTCGGCTTTGAATTTGAGGAAGTTAATTCTTATCAGGCAATCATTATCCCTATCGATATAGCCAGCGACAGATTTGGAACTCTGTTCATCTACAAGAAGGATGATACATATACCATTGACGATATTATTTTGTCCGAATACGGCACAACTGTGGTCGGACTTGAGATGATGAGGTCTGTCAATGAGGAAAATGCGGAGGAAAACAGAAAGATACAGATTGTTAAGTCTGCGGTAAACACACTTTCATTTTCGGAATTGGAGGCAATTACCCATATATTCGGGGAACTTGAAGGTAGCGAGGGAGTTCTGGTTGCGAGTAAAGTTGCCGATAGGGTAGGCATAACACGCTCTGTAATAGTTAATGCGTTAAGAAAGTTTGAAAGTGCGGGAGTTATAGAATCAAGGTCATCCGGCATGAAGGGAACCTATATAAAAGTGCTGAATGATGTGGTTTTTGACGAGTTGGCAAAAAATAACGACAAATGATGGAGCATTTTAAAGTACAAAGGGATTTGGGAATCAGGGATCACTTTGTACTTTTTTTGGTAAAGTTGGCTTAAAAGATTGTAATTTGTTAAAAAAATCCTTATAATAGACTGTGGGCATTATATTAAAACAATTCGTTTTCGTGTACATACTGTAAACGGAAATTTACGGGTACTTCGGTTAGGAGCGGGAATATGATAGGTTCAGATGCGTATAATTTTATAAATGTGCTGAATAAGGCGGCTGACGCAAGTTGGATGCGGCATAATGTAATATCGAACAATATTGCGAACAACGATACTCCGGGTTACAAGAGAAAGGATGTGCAGTTTGAATCTTATCTTGCAATGGAGCTTATCAGGGGGGGAAGCCTGAGGCACAGGGTTGCCGGTACAGATTTGGACAGAATAGACGGTATGATATATACTGATTATTCTAATCTCAGTTACCGTGCTGACGGCAATAATGTGGATATTCATACGGAAAATTCATATCTTGCAAAAAACCAGATTAGATATTATACTCTTCTTGATGCTATGACACAGGAGTTTTCAAGGATTAAGACGGCTCTTACGCCTATCACATAGTGAGAGCCTTAAGAGTTTTGCCGGACATAATATGATATGACGGTAAAACCATGTTTTCTGTAAATGAGAAAAGTAGAGAGGTACAAAGTATGTCAATTTTTGGCGCAATGGATATAAGTGCTACAGGCATGACCGCCCAACAGCTCAGAACCGATGTTATAGCGCAGAATATAGCCAATATAAATACTACAAGAGATCAGAACGGTAATGTGTACAGAAGAAAAACGGTAGTATTTGAAGAAAAAAATGTTACGGGATTTTCTCAGATTTTATTAAGGACAGCCGGAACGGTAGGAAACGGAGTAAAGGTTACGGGAATTTATTCCGATACTAAAAATCCTGTGCGTCTGGTGTACGATCCGTCACATCCGGACGCAAATGAGGACGGCTATGTAGAATATCCTAATGTAAACACGGTTCAGGAAATGACTGACATGATAGATGCGACAAGATCCTATGAGGCGAATGTTACCGCATTCAACGCAACAAAGAATATGATACTTAAGGCGCTGGAGCTTGGAGGACCGCAGTAGTTTTTTTGCGGATGGTTTGATATAAATTTTTTGGAGATGATAAAATGAATATTACCTCGATTGGAAGTTT
>JBHADN010000197.1:0-11801 GCA_041855085.1 Catonella sp. | reverse complement strand
TGTCCTAAAGCCTTGCAAGTAAGATTTAATAAATTGGGTAATTGTAAAATGTACTATATTCGTATATAATGAAAATATAGATAAAATTATAATAAAACTTTGATAAGGAGGATTCTATGATACAAATTAGACCCGTTTCAGATTTAAGAAATAAATTTCCGGATATAGAGAAAGCAGTGGGAGGAGGAGAACCGGTGTATTTGACGAAGAATGGCTATGGAGCTATGGTTGTGTTAAGTCTGGAAGCATACTCAAGATTAACGGATGGTGTGGAAAGCGCACTTGATGAAGCTGACAAGGCAGCTATGGAAGATGACGGAAGATATACACATGAGGAAGTGTTCTCAAACCTTCGGAGGAGGGTGAATGGCTGATACGAAGTATAAGCTGCGGTATTTACCTTTGTTCTATGAAGATTTGGAGCAGAAGGTAATGTATATTGCGGAAAATTTGCATAATCAAAAAGCGGCGGATGATTTGCTTGATGCAGTGGAGAATGCCATATTGGAGAGATAGCCTGTGGCAGAAGCATTTGAACCATATCATTCCATGAGAGAAAGACGCTATCCATATTATCGTATCTATGTAAAGAACTTTGTTATTTGTTATTTGGTTATTGATGGCGAAGGCGAAGATAAGATTATGGAAGTGCGGAGGTTTCTGTATAATAAGCAAGACAAAGATAGGCTTTTGTAAAACAGAATATACAAGAACAGCGTTAGGAAAGTTATGAACAGAAATGCTTGTAGCTGCCTTTTTTATTTTATAAGGAATTCTTACATTTAAAAGGGTTCAAAGGCATTTAAAACAACAATACCCACCAATACACGGGCATAGAAAACAAGAGCTGAATTTACGAGTTAAATGCAGCACTTATAGCCTAATCCGTTATGCCATGCTCCGTCAGATAATCATACCACAGACTGTAGCTGTCGTTTATGAGATGAAGCCCGTCGGCGGAGTGGTTTGAATCGAGATAGCCCTCTTCATCGCTGAAAGTGGAGAATACATCCAGATATATCAAATCCTCTCCGTTGCATTTGGACTTAAGAAGAGCATTTCTCGCAAGCACGGTGGAGTTGCTGTAATAATTAGGGTTGCTTGCCTCCTTGCTTTTTGTAACCCCTAAGATTGACTGTATATATATAACGGCATCCGGCTGTATACCTCTTATTTGTTCAATCGCTTCAAAAAATTCGGAGGAGAACTCTTCGATGCCTGCTGCGGCAAGGTCGTTTACACCGATCATAATATATATTTTGCCGTATTTTTTTTGCAGCAGGGTTTGAGTAAGCGTGAGATAGGTGTTTTCATCGAGAGCGGGATATGTAAAAAGCGAGTTAACGCTGATTCCAGTCTTTGCAAAAAAAGCCGATGAGGAAAAGCCTCCAAATGCTCTCAGCCCCACAGTTCTGCTATCTCCTATGAAAAGAGCGTCATCAAAATAGGAAGGGGGAACCTTTCCCAGACCGGGCTTGTCTTCTTCGGTAATCTCTGAAGTGTCTTCTACAGGCGTAGAAGAGGTTTGCTCCGCACCGGGAGGTGTGCTTTGTATGTCCTCGCTTGCATATTCGTTTTTGGCGGAGAACAGGGCCTCGGCTATTGTCCTGTGTGCAGTCAGAGCTATTATTGCAATCAGCTCCAAAATAACGGCAGTAACTATTACAATTATAATAAACTTTTTATTTTTCATATTATCTGTTTAAGTCTTTAAGCTCCTTACTATATTCCGGTTCAGCGCCGGTCTGGCTCGCATCATACAGAGTTGTACGGTTTCTTCCGTTCTTCTTTGAAGTATACAGGGCGATATCCGCTTTTTCAACCGAGGTGTTCAGGGTATCCCCGGCATCAAGAGTAGCAACACCTATACTAAGTGTGATATGCAGTCTTTTTCCCGTATCGGAATTGGAAACGATGGAGGAGATGTCATTCAGCTTGTCAACAGGGCTATCTATGGCTGAAAACAGCACTCCTATAAATTCATCGCCGCCCCAGCGGGCAACAAAACCGTTATTCTCTATCTGCGCCGTTAAGACGGAGGAGAGGTAAGACAGAGCCTCATCTCCCGCAGCATGCCCCAAAGTATCATTTATGGTTTTGAAAAAATCTATGTCTATGAGAAACAGATGCGAATTTTCCAAAAGTTGTTGTTTTGAAAAGTAGTCAAATCTTGACATAAAAGATTTGCGGTTCATAATCTTGGTAAGCTCGTCAAGTGTTGCAAGCGAGATTATCTTACTGCGATACTGTGAAATAGTGTTTATGATTACGGCAATCATGAGTATAAGCAGGACGGCAAGCATGCCGAGCTGCAGGAAAAGCTGATTGTTATGCATTTTCATTGCACCTGAACCGCTTCCGTATATTATAAGGTATCGATTAAAGTCATCCAGATATCTTATTTCGCAAAACTTACTGTCCGCATCAAGGAAGCCTGAACCGAGCCATATTCTCGTAACCGCCCCGTCTACCGGGATGAGTTTTACATCCTTGCCGTAGAAAAGACCGGACTCGCTGAAAACATTTGAGTTTACAGGGAGAGAATAGTCTTCGGAAATTACCACATTGCCGTCGGTATCTGTAAAAGCTATGCCGACATCATAGTTGCTGCCGAGCTCCAGTATACTGTTTTCCATCATTCTGAGGCTGAGGCTTACACCTATAACGCCAAGAGTACCGCCCGAGGAATTGTTAAGGCGATAAATGATGAGCATGGAGGAGTTGTTTGAATCGTTCTTCGGTTTGAACGGATTTACAATGAATTGGTACTGAAGGTCGGAGTCCATAAAGTCATAAATCCACCTGTCGTCCTCATTTTGTTTGGAAAGCGTAAGCTTCATTCCGTCCTGATAATAACAGTTTCCGGTAACCTCTGAGGCATAAAATACAAAATTATAGTTGTTACCCTCATAATAAGCCTTGAGATAGGTATAAAGCTCCTTGATATAGTCGGTATTGTCTGCATTTGCGGCTTCCTGCCCTGCCCAGTTTATTATGAACGGATTTGTTGCCATAGCCCTTGCAGTATATACTGACGCCGACATATCGGACTCTATCTGGGTTATAACATTTGCGGCGGTCATATCTGTCGCCTGCTCTATAAACGCTCTGGTATTTTTAGAACTGGATACGACAAACATAAAGGCGCTTGCCAAAAAGGCAACTATTATAACGGAGCATATCAGTACAATCTGCCTTGTCTGATGCGAGTTTTTTTCCATACGCTTACCTCTGTTTTTGTATTTTACAGTAACATTTTCCTACTTTTCGCGGTATTTGTAAAGTGTAAATTTAACCTGAACTATGTACTTAACTGAAGAAAAGACCTTATGAAGCTCCATGTCCATAAGATCTTTTCAAGGGTTGCCGCAAATATCCGTACAAAATACAGTCAAACTGCAGCCGGATAAATTGAGGCTATGGTAATATTCAGCTTATAATCCGCGCCGAAACTATTCCGGATTGATTGAGCCTGTAGGACAAGGCTCCTCGCAAGCTCCGCAATCTATACAGGCAGAGCCGTCTACTTCATAATGTACCGCACCTTCTGAAATACAGTCTACAGGACATACGGCAGCGCAAGCCCCACAGCTGATACACTCATCGTTAATAACATGTGCCATGACAATTCCTCCTTTAAATAATTTACAGACTGGCTCTAGTATATACTCAGAGGAGGGGTTTTACAAGTAAATTTTGTTAAAAACGGGACAGGCGGGCAAAAAAATCGGTCGATTTAGAAAATGATAATTATTATCAAAAATTTCAAAACAAACCGAACCTACTCTATCTGACCGTATTCCTTAAGTATCTTCTTAATACGCTTTGTAGGATTCAAGAGTTCGCTGATGGAGGAATCGTGATTCAGCTTATCTATGATGATGGCTACATATTTGCTCATATCCGCGCTTATGTAGTAAGGGCGGCTTAAAAGCTCCGGAGTCTGGTATATAAGGTTTGTAGTGATTACCTTGTGGATAAGACCGGACTCGTATGCCTCGTCAAATTTCTTAAGACCGTCGGTAAAAAGTCCGAAGGTGGCTGCTACAAAAATACGGCCTGCATTTCTCCTTTTAAGCTCTGTAGCCACATCTATCATACTTTCGCCCGAGGAAATCATATCGTCAACTATAAGCACATCTTTTCCGTCAAGCCTTCTTCCAAGATATTCGTGGGCAACTATAGGGTTCTTGCCGTTTACTATGGTCGAATAATCACGCCTCTTGTAGAACATTCCGACATCCACACCGAGTACGCCTGCAAAATATACCGCTCTGTTCATAGCTCCCTCATCAGGGCTTATTACCATCATGCTGTCGGAGTTTACCCTTATCCCCGGCACATTTTTAAGCAGAGCCTTGATAAACTGATAGGTAGGCATTACGGTATCAAAGTTGTTAAGAGGTATGGCATTCTGCACGCGAGGATCATGAGCATCGAAGGTTATGATGCTGTCAACCCCCATATGTATAAGCTCCTGAAGAGCTACCGCACAGTCAAGAGATTCTCTCATGGAACGCTTGTGTTGTCTGCTCTCGTAGAGGAAAGGCATAATTACGGTAATTCTGTGAGCTTTGCCTGCACAGGCCTGAATAACACGCTTGAGATCCTGATAATGGTCGTCAGGCGACATGTGGTTTTCAAATCCGTTTATATTGTAAGTAATGCTGTAATTGCACACATCAACGAGGATATACAGATCCAAGCCGCGCACCGAGTTTGTAATGGTGCATTTTCCCTCGCCGCTGCCGAAACGCGGGCACTTTACCTCAACAGAATAGCTTTCGCGCTGATATCCGGCAAAAACTATGTTTGAAGCATGCTCGTTGTTTCTGGTGTTTCTCCAGCTTACAATATAATCTTCAACTTTGCTGCCAAGCTTAGAGCAGCCTTTCAATGAAATGATACCGAGAGGCCCGGCAGGTATATTCTCGATATAGTCTTCCTTTGGCATTTTAATTCTCCTTAACTTAAATGTGCCCGAATTATTCACACCGTAAATCACAAACCGGCATAGGCGGAAGCTTGCGGCTAAAGGGCGGTATGCCTGTGAGCATTCGGGTGTAAACTACAATAGTTCCCTTATATTATGATTATCGCCTTGCGGCGGTAAATCCCTTACTGTGAATGCGTCCATCATTTCCTGTGAGCTTAAATACGGAATAATGTCCTGCAATCCTTGAGAAAACCCTTTCGCTGTAATTTGACTTGATAAGCGACAAATTAAGGTTGGTTGAAATTACTGTGGACTTATCGGTTAAAATCCTTTCGTTTATGCATTCAAAAAGCTTCGATGAAGTAAAGGCATTGACCACCTCGGTTCCAATATCGTCAAGCACCAGTAAATCGCAGCGGAAAACAGGTTCTATAGACCTGTATTCGCCCGTTTCCTCAAGACTCTCCCTGTGAAAACTGTGATTTTCAAGCAGTTCGAAAAATCTGTGTGCGGTCAGAAAAACAACCGAACAGCCCTTTTTTGCGACCTCATTTGCAAGGGCTGACACAAGAAAAGTCTTGCCTACACCCGCTCCTCCGAACAGAAGAAAATTTTTCGGAGATTTTTCAAAGCCGTCGGCAAAATTTTTGAGATGTGAAAAGGCTTTAAGCGCACAATCTCTCGGACTCAGTCCCGTTTCTTCATCCTGCCCCGAAGAAGCATAAAAATCTTCCCGGAAGTCTTTGAAAGTTATGTCCGGCTTTGCCATCATATATGTTTTATCCGCAAATGCGACGGCTGTTGAAATAGTCTTAAAGCAGGAGCATTTAGAGCCCTGTATAAAGCCGGTGTCCCTGCATACGGCACAGTCATAGGGCATCTCGAGATAGTCGTTTTCAAAGCCGTTCTCGACGAGCAGGCGGGTGCGCCTGTCTTTCATTTCCTTTGAAGTCCGTTCAGCCTCAGCCTTTGCAGATTTAAAGGCATCATCGCTTAAGTATAGGGAAGTCTTGGCAAGCTTGCCGAAGAGCTCCGTAATTTCGTCGTCTATATCCTTTATCGCAGGAACCCTTTTATATACCTCGGCAGTACGCCTTTGCAGAATTTCCGCATTTTTATATCTTATGCTGTCGTATTCGCGCATAACGGCTTCATAACCGGAATTAGTAAGTCCCATAAAACCACCTTAATATTATAGAAGATTTTTTGTATTATTCAAGTCTAATTGTATAATAAATTTTTACGACTGCGGCAGCGACATAACTGAAAACAAAGCTAATTTCGGTCGAGATTCAAAAGTTTTTTTGTTATATCGCTCATTTCCTCCGCCTCATACTGCCTTTGGTCGAAGTTTGCAAAACGGTTGTTTGCAGGCTTTGCCGGAGCGGTGCTCACAGGATTCAGCGCCTGCTTGGTCATGTAGTACAGCTTGTCGTTTTCGGCAACATCCCCCAAGGTCTTAATTCCACTTGTATTCCATCTTTTCAGTATGTTTCCGGCATAGGAGAAGTCGGGCTTTGCAAGCTGCTTCATAGTTCTGTTGCAGGCTTCCAAAACCAATTCGTCCGGCATATTGTATTCATGAAACCACCTGTTTATATGTTCGAGCTCGGAAGTTCCCGGAAGCCTTGAAAGCCCGAAAGCCTTCATTACAAGAGCGTTTTCTTTGTTGAAAGTTTCAGCCTCGGTCTTTGCCTGATTTACGGAGGTAAAGTTTTTATCTGCCCAGGCGAGTGCGACAGACTCTATATAGTTGAATCTGTTTATGTTTTTCTGCACACAGCAGTATTCATAAAGATATATAATAAGCTCCTCCGAAAAATTCAGCTTTTCGTTAAGGTCACACAGAAAATCTATCTCGGAGGCGGAAAGCTGCCTGCCTGCAAGTCTTGCCGCCTGACTTATTATGGATTTGAAATCAACGGCGGAAGAGCACTCCCGGTCGGGATGTGTGAATACAGTTTCTTCCACGGCTGTCGCGGGGCTTTGTTTTGCTTTGTTTTTCGGTTCGACCGAAGAAGCAAGGTCTGAAATACTTATAGAAGTAATTGTGTTTTTGTCAGCCCTTGTAACGGAAAAAACCCCCTGTTTTTCCCAGTAGTTTATCGAGCGGATTATGTCCTTTTCGCTGTCCTCAAGAAAGTCACAGGCAGAGCTGATTGAAAAGCTCTTATGACTGCTTGAATAATACATAAGATAGAGATAAAGACGCAGATGCGCCGCATTGGCATCGTTAATAAAACGCTCTATAAAAGCATTTGAGATGATGGTTGCTCCTGTATTTATAGTAACATTTAAGTCGATTTCAGACATGATATTTCCTCCCTGCATACTGCTATCGGAAGTATAGCACATAGAAAGGTAAATGAAAATAGAGGAGGAAATCCACAGAGAGAGGGCAAAAAAATGTGGATAATGTGGATAATTTCCCGCAGACACGAAATTTACGCAAAAAAGATAAAAAAAGTTTGTGGATTATAAGTGGGAAATAAGCAAGGAAATCCACAGTAAAAAAACTTTTTGGGTTTAATATACTGTGGATAGTGTGGATAAAAATTATTTAAGTAAATTTTCGCCTACTTTTACTATATCTCCGGCACCCATAGTTATCAACAGGTCGCCCTGTTTACAGGTGTGGATAAGAAAATTTTCAATTTCTTCAAAAGTTTTAAAATAATATGCCTCTTTTCCCTTTTCTGAAATTTTTTTCCGTATATCGTCGGAAGAGATATCGCCGGGATTTGCCTCTCTTGCGGCATATATTTCAGCAAAGACCACAATGTCCGCAATAGATAAAACTTCCGCAAATTCGTTAAGAAAGGAGCGGGTTCGTGAATAAAGATGCGGCTGAAAGGCTACTACAAGGCGGTTGTGGCGAACCTTTCCGGCAGCATTCAGGGTGGCTTCGATTTCGGTAGGATGATGAGCATAGTCGTCTATTATAGTATAGCCGTCGCGCTCTCCCTTGTACTGAAAACGCCTGTCCGTACCCGTGTAGTTTTTAAGCCCCTGTTTTATGCTTTTTAAATCTATTCCGTCGGGATATACCTCGGACGGCTCAAGGCTTGCGGCGATTACGGCAAGGGAATTTGCAACATTGTGTTCTCCTGCCACGGAAAGCTCTACCCTTCCCATATCTTTGCCTTTTGCAAACAGGGTATAGGAGGCACAGCCGAAATCGTTGTAGCTTATATCCAAAGCCGCATAATCGGGCAGTCTGCCGCCTGTTTCCTTAAGACCGTAAGTAACGGTTCGTATAGCTTTGTTTTTAATAAGCGTTTCATACCTTTCTATCTCGTTGTTGATGACCAGAAGTCCGTTTGCGGATATGAGGTCTATGAATTCGGAAAAAGATTCACGCTCATCCTCAAGGTCATCAAAAAAGTCAAGGTGTTCAGCCTCTATGTTCAGGACTATTGCGGTGTTGGGAGGGAAGCTCAGGAAGCTGTCCGCATACTCGCAGGCTTCCATTATGAAGTTTTCGGAGCTTCCTATCCGTACATTTCCGTTTATGCCGTTTAACATTCCGCCTACAAAGATTGTAGGATCAAGCTCTGCCGCAAGATATATATATGAAAGCATAGAGGTTGTGGTAGTTTTTCCATGTGTACCTGCTACTGCTACGGCATTTTTATAGTGGCTCATAATCTGCCCCAGACAGGAAGCCCTGTCAATAAGCGGGATGCCGAGCTCTTTTGCTCTTACCAGCTCGGGATTGTCGTCATGTATGGCGGCGGTATATATTACAAGCCCCAGTTCGGGAGTTATATTTTCAGCCTCCTGCGAATAAAAAATCTCTATCCCCAGACCTTCAAGCTTTTCGGTAACCTCTGTCCGGTTCAGGTCGGAGCCTCTTACGGTAAAGCCCTTATCTAAAAAAAGCTCCGCTATTCCGCTCATACTTATGCCGCCTATGCCTATGAAATAGACAGGCTTTGAATTTTCATTAAGATTTACTTTAAACATAAAAAATCCCCTGCAGTTTAATTGAAATTTTGCTGTAAGCACCGTAAAATGCAAGCTTACTCAAAGAGTATAGCACAATGTGAATATATTAGCAAAGAAAATGAAAGAATTGTTAAAATTTTATAAAAATGCCCAATGTAATTCACTAGCTTTTTTTAGGTATTTATGGTAGAATAGTTTAAGTAGCCATTTAAATACTCATAAAAAGAGGATATTTACTTAGGCTTAAACTTTTGCAGTAGTTAGAAAGAATATACTGCGCATTAGGGGGGATTTGTATGGATATTACAGATATCAGAATCAGAAAAGTAGCTAAAGAAGGCAAACTTAAAGCAGTTGCTTCTATAACGATTGACGGCGAGTTTGTGGTTCATGACATCAAGATTATTGATGGAGAAAAAGGTCTTTTCATAGCAATGCCTAGCAGAAAGACAAATGACGGAGAATATCATGATATCGCCCATCCTATCAACTCGGAAACGAGAGAAAGACTTCAGACAGCGATTGTAAACGAGTACGAAAGCGGAAAATGGGCAGATTTCCCGGAAAAAGAAGAAAATTAACAGCTAAGGTAAGACAGATATGTAAAGTGAGAGGTTATTTACCTCTCATTTTTAATGTGCTAAAATATATCTTCAGGGCAGGATTTTTAAATTTAAGCCTGCTGTTCGTTTTCACAACAGAAAGAGGTAAATATGTACATAGTGGCAGGGCTTGGCAACCCGGACAGAAAGTATGCGGGAACAAAGCATAATATAGGCTTTGATGTAATTACAAACATATCGGACAAACACAATATAGACTTGTCAAAGACGGGATTTAAGTCGAAGCTCGGACAGGGCTTTATAGACGGGGAAAAGCTGCTGCTTATGAAGCCGCAGACTTATATGAACCTCTCGGGAGAGGCGGTCGGCGAAGCTGTGAATTTTTATAAGATAGACATTGAAAGAGAGCTTATAATCATACAGGATGACATCGACCTTGAGCCGGGCAGCATAAGGATAAGAGCCAAGGGCAGCGCAGGGGGGCACAACGGCATAAAAAGCATAATATCTCATCTGGGCAGTTCGAACTTTATCCGTATAAAGGTAGGTGTGGGCGGAAAGCCTAAGGACAGGGATTTGGCGGACCATGTGCTCTCGGGTTTTGACAGGGAAACGGAGCCGCTTATAAGAAAAATTCTTGATACGGCAAGAGAGGCGGTATTTGAAATAATAAAAAACGGTGCGGAAGCGGCGATGAACAAGTACAACGGGCTAAAGGTAGAATTGTAAGGAGAGAGGATGAATCTGTTAACTGAGCCGCTTTTGGAGCTTGAAGAGATAAAGTCGGCAATAAAACACATCAGGAATAAAAATCTGCCGGTGCTTATCACAGGCTGTGTAGATGCTCAAAAATGCAACATAATAGAGGCATTGGCTGAAAAGTCGGGGAAAAGGCACAGGGTGATAATTACCTATGATGAGATAAGGGCAAGGGAAATAAAGGCGGATATGGAGCTGTATGACAGGAAAACCGTCATATATCCCGCCAAGGATATAATGTTTTTTTCTGCAGATGTGCATGGCAATGCGGTAGTGAGCGGAAGGCTCGAGGTATTGAAGCGGATTATTGAAGATACACCGTCTACAATAGTGCTCAGCTTGGAGGCGGGACTCGACAGAGTGCTGCCGCTTTCGTATGTGCTCGACAGGGTGCTCAGGCTTAAAAAGGCTGAAAGCGGGGATATTATAAAACTTGCCAAAAGGCTCGCAGAGCTGGGCTATGAAAAGACGGTACAGGTATCCGGAAAGGGACAGTTTGCAGTAAGAGGAGATATCTTCGACATATTTCCGCTTACGGAAGATGCGCCGTACAGACTGGAGTTCTGGGGAGATGAAATAGACAGCATAAGGGCTTTTGATGTGGAGAGCCAGCGCTCCATAGAGGAGGTTGAGGAAATCCTCGTATATCCCGCTTCGGAGATAATTATAGATGAGGAAAGAAAAGAAGCGGGGCTTAAAAGGCTGAACAAAGAAAAGGAAGAAAAGGTAAAAAAACTCAGAGCTGCGATGAAAACGGAGGAAGCTGCAAGGCTTAACTCCAAAATAGAGGAATTTAAGGATAACCTTGAAATATACGGCGGCTCTTTCGGTATAGACAGCTATATAAATTATTTTTTTGAAGAAACGGAAAGCTTTTTTGACTATTTCGGCGATGAAGACATATTTTTTATAGATGAGCCGCTCAGAGTGGAAGAAAAAGGGAAGGCGGTGGATTTCGAGTGGCGCGAGAGTATGGCGGGCAGGCTGGAAAAGGGCTATATACTTTCAAAGCAGGCAGACGCTATATGGGATTATAAAAAGGTAATTGCCAAGCTGTCGCTTAAAAATACCGTGCTGCTGAGCCTTTTGGAAACCGGAACGGGAGAGATTGCAATAAATGACAGATTTGATTTGCTTTCCAGAAATGTAAGTCCGTATAACAGCAGTTTTGAAACTCTTATAAAGGATTTGACAAGGTATAAAAAGGACGGTTACAAGGTTGTGCTTGTAAGCTCTTCCAAGACAAGAGCGGAGAGGCTTGCGGAGGATTTCAGAGAAAGAGGGCTTACGGCGGGATATTTGCAAAAGACAGCCAGAGCGCCCGTGAGCGGAGAGATAATAACCATATCCGGAAACTTAAGGAGAGGTTTTGAATATCCTGCAATCAAGTTTGCGGTAATTTCTGAAAGCGATATCTTCGGAGCGGAAAAGACGAGAAAAATAAAGCGAAAGAAGAATGTGGACGGAGCGTCCGTACTTAATTTTTCGGAGCTTCACGAAGGAGATTATGTAATACATGAAAACCATGGAATAGGCATATACAGGGGAATAGAGAAGTTTACGGTGGAGGGGATAACCAAGGATTATGTGAAAAT
>JBHADN010000196.1:0-5957 GCA_041855085.1 Catonella sp. | reverse complement strand
GTCAACGAGGTTGCTTGCCGAAAACAGATTAACCCTTTTTTCAAGTGCCTGTGATACATTTTCTCTATCCGTAAGCCCCTCTTTTAAAAAGCTTTCTATTTCCTCGCTTCTCCTAAGGGAGAGCACGCTCTCTTCAAGAAAACCCATATATCCGTCAAGCTGACTTTTTATACTGTTCAGGTAGAAATTTAAATCATCCGCCCTGTACTTTAATGACTGCCTGAACATAAAAAAGGACAGTATACCGCCCACCAGAAAAAATATTGCAAGAGTAGTCCCCATAAGAGTCCACATAAGCTCTTTTTTTAATGTTCTTTTCTTATCATTCATTCCATCTCCAATTCAAGATACAACCATACGGCATTATGACCGAAAGCAATTTGAGTTCATTATAAACTAAAAATTATAATACTTTCAAGGCTTAAGGAAAAACAAAATCAAAAGCCGGCAATCACAAGCCCTAAGCTTGACTGCCGACTTTTCATATAAGGAAAAATATAGTTTAAATTCTACTACTGTAGAGCATTCTTCAAAATATCAGGCTGTTACAAATTAAACCGGGTAAGCTCCGTTTGCGGTATCAGCCACGGTACTGTCTACCTTTGTCTGCTGAGCCTTCCTGTATTTGAAGAAATCCATAGCCACCTGTGGGAAGAGTGCATAAGAAAGCACATCTTCATCCTGCTGTTTCCATTCCTTAATCTCTTCCTCAAACTTTGCAAGCTGCGGCTCTATAAGGTCTGCAGGACGGCAGGTTATAGGCTTCTGGTCACCGATAGCCTTCTTAACAACTTCAGGATTAAAAGGTTTAACAGTTTCGCCGAACTCGCCCGACAAAATCTTCTTTGATTCTTTTGTTACCATCTTGTATCTCTCGCCCTGAAGTACATTGAATACCGCCTGTGTTCCTACAATCTGTGAAGACGGAGTAACAAGAGGAGGCTCGCCGAAGTCCGCACGCACTCTAGGAATTTCCTTAAGCACCTCTTCATACTTATCTTCCGCATTTGCCTCTTTAAGCTGTGATACAAGATTTGAGAGCATGCCTCCCGGTACCTGATAAAGAAGTGTCTGTATATCAACACCCAGCACCTTGGTATTAAGCAATCCGCTTGCAAGGTATTTCTCACGAAGAGGACGGAAATAATCCGCTATCTCCGCAAGCTTGGTCTGGTCAAGCCCCGTATCAAACTCCGTACCTCTGAATGCCTCAACCATAACCTCAGTAGCAGGCTGACTTGTACCGAGGGCAAGCGGGCTTATAGCTGTATCTATAATATTTGCCCCTGCCTCCACAGACTTCATGTATGTCATGGATGCCACACCGGATGTGTAGTGAGTATGCATCTCAATCGGCAGCTTAGAGCCTTCACGCAGTGCACTTACAAGCTTCGTAGCCTCAGCAGGCACAAGAAGACCTGCCATATCCTTTACGCAGAGCGAGTCCGCACCCATCTCCTCTATCGCCTTAGCCTTCTCTTTCCAGTAATCAAGTGTGTAAGCCTCTCCCAAGGTATATGAAAGAGCTACCTGTACATGTCCGCCCTCTTTCTTGGAAGCATTTACCGCCGTCTGAAGGTTGCGAAGATCATTGAAACAGTCAAAAATTCTTATTATATCTATACCGTTTGCAATTGACTTCTGTACAAAATACTCAACAACATCGTCAGAATAATGATTATATCCTAAAATATTCTGACCTCTGAAAAGCATCTGCAGCTTTGTATTTTTAAAACCGTCCTTAAGCTTCCTGAGTCTCACCCAAGGATCTTCCTTCAGGAAACGCAGGCAGGCATCAAATGTAGCTCCTCCCCAACACTCAACCGCATGGTAACCTATTTTATCCATCTTATCAACTATAGGAAGCATCTCCTCGGTTGACATTCTCGTAGCAATAAGTGACTGATGTGCATCACGAAGGACGGTTTCAACTATCTTAACCGCCTTATTACCCTGTTCTGACATATATTAATCTCCTTTATTATTCAAGATTAGCCTATTTAACACCAAATATAGCCATAAATACACCTGCTGCAACCGCAGTACCTATAACTCCCGCAACATTAGGTCCCATTGCATGCATAAGAAGGAAGTTTGTAGGATCGGACTCGCTTCCCACCTTCTGTGAAACTCTGGCAGCCATAGGCACGGCAGACACACCCGCAGAGCCTATAAGCGGATTTATCTTGCCGCCCGTAAGCTTGCAGAGGAGCTTACCGAAGAGCACTCCTGCCGCTGTTGCTATTGCGAACGCTATAAGTCCGAGTGCAACTATTTTAAGTGTATCAAGCTTTAAGAAAGCTTCCGCCGAAGTCGTAGCACCTACCGAAGTACCGAGAAGTATAACAACTATGTACATAAGTGCATTGCTTGCAGTTTCCTGAAGCTGCTTAACCACGCCGCTTTCTCTGAAAAGATTTCCGAGCATCAGCATACCTACAAGAGGAGCGGTTGTCGGAAGAATAAGACTTACCACTATTGTAACCACTATAGGGAAGAAAATCTTCTCTATCTTGCTTACAGGGCGGAGCTGCTCCATCTTTATTTTTCTTTCCTTTTCAGTTGTAAGCAGCTTCATAATAGGCGGCTGTATAATAGGAACAAGCGACATGTAGGAATATGCCGCAACCGCTATAGGCCCCATATATTCCGTCTGACCGAGCTTACCTGCAAGGAAGATTGAGGTAGGACCGTCCGCACCGCCGATTATAGCTATTGCAGCCGCTGCCTTGTCATTAAATCCGAGCAGTATCGCAAAGAAGTAAGCGCCGAAAATACCGAACTGTGCAGCCGCACCCATTATAAAGCTTATAGGATTGGCAATCAGCGGTCCGAAGTCTGTCATAGCTCCTACACCGAGGAAGATTAGGCAAGGAAGAATGCTCCATTCATCAAGCAGATAGAAAAAATGCAGGAGTCCGCCCTCACTCATTATTCCCGGATAAATATTTACAAGCAGCATACCGAAAGAGATAGGAACCAATAAAAGAGGCTCATATCCTTTTGCTATAGCCAGATACAAGAACACGAGGGCTACAAATATCATGAGAAGATTTCCCCAAGACATGGTGGCAAAGGCTGTCTGCCCTGCAAGGTTCTCGAGAGTGTTAATTACATAGCTCATCGCTAATTACCTCCATTTTATTGTACAGTTAACAGATTAGTTGAGAGAAAGAAGTAATGCACCCGCCTCAACAGAATCTCCCACTGCACAGGAAACGGAAGCGATAACTCCATCCTGTGGCGCAACAATATCATTTTCCATCTTCATCGCCTCAAGCACTATAACTACATCGCCCTTCTTTACAGCCTGTCCTCCCGCCACTTTAATAGCAAGTATTTTTCCCGGCATAGGAGCATTTACCGTAACCGCTCCTACAGCTCCACCGCTTACAGGAGCTGCCGGCTTTGCCACAGGTGCAGCTGCCGCAACCGGAGCTGCAGCCTTTACCACAGGAGCCGCTCCTGCCGATACGCCCTCTTCAACAGTTACTTCATAAGCTGTTCCATTTACTGTAATTGTATATGTTTTCATAATAATATCATCCTTTCAAATTATAGAAATATTTATAAGTATATAGCTAAGCTTTTCTCCAAGCTCCGCCGCCCTTTCTGGATATGCTGCGCACTACCAGACCGTCTGCACAAACCTCTTTATGTTCGGCGGTATATGCCATAATCGCCGCCGTTATAACCGCCGTAAGCTCTTCGCTGCTCATATCTTTTACAGGAGCAGTGTTTTCCACTACTGTAGTTTGTGCTTCCTGTACGGTATTTGCAGCTACCTCTTCTTTCCTCGAAAATAATTTAGGTACAACGCTGAGCGCCTTAATCACAAGGCTTATAAATATAAGCACAAGGAAGATGAAGCCCATACCGAAAACTGTGTTAAGCGCCGCCTTTTCAAGCTTCTTAGCCATAGTAATCTGAAGCTCGGCAGCTATGCTTGAAGGTATATAGCCGTTGTCTATACTGTCCTCATCAAAGATTGCGGTAAATTTCACAACCCCCTTTTCAAACTCAAGCATTTCCTCATACTTTACATAGTCCTCGCCTGCAATTATATTGTGACCTGTTGCCCCTGCCGACTTGAATGCGCCTGTGCTTTCTTTTACGGCATCAAGGTTTTTTATCATAGGTATAAGCACTCTTTTGGTGCTGTTGTTAAGCTGTTCCTCCACAAGCCCCTCAAGTGAGCCTTCCGCCCACGACATAGCGAAGAAATGTCCCGCATTGACAACAACTTTTTCATCGTACTTAACGACTGTTTCCTCTGTATTACGTGCGGCACAACCGCCAAGAACAGTTAAGCAGGAGAAAACGCTAAGTACCAACAATATCAGTCGTTTTATCATATCTATTCCTCTCTGTTAAATTGTTCTGTGTTTTTTGTTCGGACGGTGTTCCCTTTTTGTATACAGCATTTCAAATGCATAAATAAGCTGCTTTCTGGTTGCCGAAGGTTCTATTATGCTGTCCACGAAGCCTCTCTTGGCTGCGGACACAGGACTGTTCTGCAAATTGCCGTATTCTTTTGCAACATTGTTTACAGTATCCGCATCCTTGTCTGCGCATATTATCTCCGCCGCGAGCTTCGAGTCCATCATTCCTATTTCAGCTCCGTCATAAGCAAAAACCAAATCCGCGCCTATATGCTTTGAGTTCATTGTAATGTATGCACTTCCGTAAGCCTTGCCCACTATAAGATTTACCTTTGCCACCGTTGCATTTGCAAATGCCGAGGTAAGCTGTGCCACAGCTCTGGCGATTGACCTTTCCTCACCCATAGAAGAACCGAAGCCTGTAACCGATGTAAGTGTAAGCACAGGTATTGAGAAAGAGTCGCAAAATTCTACAAAATGTGCCGCCTTGTAAGCCCCTGCCATAGTAAGCACCGTATCAAATTTCTTTTCTATCTTTCCGTCCAAGCCCAGTATTTCACTACGGTTGGCAACCGCTCCCACCAAAGCTCCGTTTAAGCGTATAAAGCCTGTTACCATTTCTTTGGCACAATCTGCCTTTAATTCCAGAAACCAATTATTATCTGATATTTCGCGAAGCGCGACTGAAGTATCCCTGATATGCGTTCCCAAGTTAACAGTTGCCCTATTTAAATCGTCACTGCATATATTTACGACATCCGTATCCTCATTATTTGAAGGAAGAGCCGAAACCAATTCCCTTACCTTTGCAAGAGCATCGATATCATCTTCCGCAATTATATCTATATTACCCGATTCAGCCTGAAAAGAAGCTCCTGCCGTATTGCATTTCGCTGTATAGTTTTCATCAACTGCATTAGGTGAGTTTATAAACAATTTTGCATTTTCTTTAGTCATAACGACGAAGTCGCTCATAGCTGCGGAAACAGCAAGTCCGCCTCCGCAAGTTCCCATAACAACCGTAATTGTGGGTACAACTCCGCTTGCAAGCACCTGTCTTGAATAAACCTTGCCGAAAGCATCAAGAGCGTCCGTCGACTCCTCAAGTCGCATTCCTGCGCAATCGGTAAGCGCAATAACAGGAACTCCTACCTTGGTTGCAAGGTCGTAGAGATTTACAATTTTTCTTGCATGCATTTCGCCCATCGTGCCGCCAAGGGCATCCTTGTCCTGGCTGTAAACATATACAAGATTTTCGTTTATAAGACCATATCCTGCAATTACGCCATCGCCGGCAACCTCTTTTTCACTAAGGTTAAAATCCGTACTTCTCTTGGTTACCAAAGCACCGATTTCAACAAAACTGTTCTCGTCAAGCAGAGAAAAAATCCTATCTCTGGCTGACAGCACTACTGCTTTTCCCATTTTTAGCCCTCCGTATAAAATAGGTTTGTTTAAAATATCCAATTTACTGCTGATTATAAGTATAATATGATTGTTTGAAAAGTACAAGTAGAAAAAATATTTTTTTGTTATTTTTTTGTCAATATTCCGCCTGTCTTTATCCATTTCCCC
>JBHADN010000195.1:0-2870 GCA_041855085.1 Catonella sp. | reverse complement strand
GATTTAAATTCAGTAAAGGCGGAGATGGCGGAGATTACTAATTTTAATCAGGAAAAGGGGAGCCTTGCAGATGTCATAAAGGGGGCGGATGTGTTCATAGGCGTGTCCGCGCCGGGTACGGTTACAAAAGAAATGGTTGCCTCTATGGCAAAGGATGCGATAGTGTTTGCCTGTGCCAATCCCGTGCCGGAGATATTTCCGGAGGAAGCAAGGGCGGCAGGAGCGAGAGTGGTGTCTACAGGGCGTTCGGATTTTCCGAACCAGGTAAACAATGTGCTATGTTTTCCGGGAATTTTCAGAGGTGCGCTTGACGCCAGAGCTTCCGAAATAAACGATGAGATGAAGATAGCTGCGGCAAGGGCAATAGCGGAGCTGGTTTCGGATGCGGAGTTAAATGAGGAGTACATACTTCCTAAGGCATTTGATAAGAGAGTAAAAGATTCAGTTGCAAAAGCCGCATTTGAAGCGGCGGTAAAGAGCGGAGTTGCAAGAAAAAAGGCTTAGACGGTTTAGAAAGGGAAAAGGATGTTTGAAAATATAGAAACACTTGCCTGCCGTTTGAAAGAGGTAATGGACGAGCTTGCCTCGGGGACGGCTGCAAATGACCAGAACAGATACAGAATGCTTATGAAGGAGCAGTCAGACCTTACTCCTATAGTGGATAAGTATCAGGAGTATAAGGCGAATAACGAGCAAATTGAGGAATGTCTGAGAATGATAGCGGAAGAAAGCGATCCCGAGCTTAAAGAGCTTGCGAGAGAGGAGCTTGCGGAGGCTAAGGCGGCAGTACCGGAATTTGAAAGGGAATTGAAGCTGCTGCTGCTCCCTAAGGACAAGAATGACGATAAAAATGTAATAGTGGAGATACGCGCAGGTACGGGAGGAGATGAGGCGGCGTTGTTCGCGGCGGAGCTTTATCGTATGTACTGCAAGTATGCGGAGAGCAATCGTTGGAAGCCTGAGATAATAAGTTTCAATGAAAACGGAATAGGGGGCTTTAAGGAGGTAACTTTTCTTATTAACGGAAAAGGCGCATTTTCAAAGCTTAAATTTGAAAGCGGCACGCATAGAGTACAGAGAGTGCCCGTGACCGAGTCAAACGGAAAACTGCAGACATCGGCGGCAACGGTAGCCATACTTCCGGAGGCGGAGGAAGTAGATGTAAAGATTGATATGAATGATATAAAGTTCGATGTGTTCAGGTCTTCGGGAAACGGCGGACAAAGTGTAAATACTACCGATTCGGCAGTAAGGCTTACACACATACCTACAGGCATCGTAATATCCTGTCAGGACGAAAAATCTCAGCTTAAAAATAAGGATAAGGCTATGAAGGTACTGCGTTCAAGACTTTATGAAATGGAATGTGAGAAAGCGCAGGCGGAGGAAGCGGCCAACAGGAAAAGTCAGGTAGGAAGCGGAGATCGTTCGGAAAAAATACGCACCTACAACTTTCCTCAGGGTAGGGTTACCGATCACAGAATAAAATTTACTACCCACAACATAGATGGGGTTATGGGCGGAGATCTTACGGAAATCATAGAGAACCTTATAGTGGCGGATCAGGCTGAGAAGCTGGCTTCTATGGGCGAGATGTAATTTAGAGGGGCAGAGAGCCGAGGCGGGCTCTCTGCCTTTGTTATAGGTTATCTAAGGCTTTGAAACAGTCGGTAGATTTGTCTTTTATATTTTTTAAAAGTAATGTAGAATAAGTTTCAAGATATATGTAGACAATCTTCAGAATATGTGTAAAATGGAGGTAGGTAGTTATGAGTATTATATATAGTGACAGACTGGTGTGGAAGGGAGGAAAAAGAAAAGCATTTACCCTGAGCTATGATGACGGAGTTACACAGGATGAAAGACTTATAGGTATACTTGACAGGTACGGGGTTAAATGTACATTTAATTTAAATCCCGCATTATTCGGAAAAAATGCTGTTATAACCGCAGGTAAAAAAGAAGCGCTGCACAATAAGTTTGACATAAGTCGGATAAGTGAGATATATGCAAATCATGAGGTGGCAGGACATGGAAATGTTCATTGCATCCTTAAAGATATGGATATGCCGCGCTGTATGGAAGAGATTTTAGGCAGCAGGAGGGAACTTGAAAAAATTTTCCGTCATCCCGTAACAGGTTTTGCATACTCCTTCGGTGTTTATGATGACAGAGTTGTAGAAGCTTTGGCAAGCTGCGGTATCTCTTATGCCAGAACCGTAGAAAGAACGGGCAAATTTGATATTCCCGAAGATTTTTTAAGATGGCACCCTACCTGCCATCATAATGATGTGGAACTGGAGAGGTTGACAGAAGAGTTTTTATCGGATAGTATCTGTCTTAGCATGTATGCACCTGCAAAGCTCTTCTATGTATGGGGACATAGCTACGAGTTTGATCAGGACGAAAACTGGGGTAGGATGGAGAGCTTTATTTCGAAAGTGTCGGGACATGATGATGTTTGGTATGCTTCAAATGGAGAAGTTTGTGATTATGTAAGGGCGTTTGAAAAACTTATTTATACTTTGGACGGGAAGTATGTTTACAATCCGACAGCAACTACGCTGTATGTAGGAGAGGCTCTCGGAGCGGGGTTTGTTGAAGTGAAATCTGGAGAAACTGTAGAGGTTGCTCCTGCAATTGAAATGTAAATATGGAAAGTGAGGTACAGGTATGAAAGAAAAAACGCTCGGGCTTATCGGCAGGAATCACAGTCCGGAGGACGTCAGGCATGCCATGAGGCTTGCCGAAAAAAGCGGTGTACCCATCGTTAACTGCGATTTAATTGCGGGACTTCCCGAGGAGACGTCGGAGGATTTTAGTGCTACCTTGAGCGAAATTCTCACTTTCGAGCCCGAAAATATCACCGT
>JBHADN010000194.1:0-23430 GCA_041855085.1 Catonella sp. | reverse complement strand
GTCATCCCGAACTTGGCATCCTTAGGGCTGTCCATTATATCATTGCTTATCTTAAAAACTCCGCCCGGATTGTAACGACAGCTTATCTTTTCCGGTATGCCCGCACACTCTCTTAAAAACTCTATATGGGTAATGTCGTCTAAGTTGATTATAGCTCCGAGTTCCCTCGCCTTTACATACTCTTCTGCGGGAGTAACATTTGAGGAGAACATAATCTCCTCCCCCGTTATTCCGCATGCCTCCGACATCATAAGCTCCGTAAGTGAGGAGCAGTCCGCACCGCAGCCCTCCTCCTTGAGTATATTCAGTATAAAAGGATTCGGAGTTGCCTTTACTGCAAAATACTCTTTAAATCCCTCATTCCATTCAAATGCTTTTTTCAGTCTTCTGGCATTTTCTCTAATTCCCTGTTCATCGTAGATGTGGAAGGGTGTAGGATATTTCTCGGATATTTCTCGTACTTCTTCTAAGGTTATAAAAGGTATCTTCTTCATATATTCTCCATTCTGTATGCACTAAGCAAATAAACCGCGGTATACTTGTATACAATCTCTCTTTATAATAAAATATTTATACCGTCTTTGTCAACTGCCGATACCCTCAAATATTTCTTTTCAATACTTTTTTACTGCTTGAAGCTATAAATACCACGGTACATCCGATTGCACCTATCACACAGCCTACTAGGAGCATTCCCCTTGTTCCGTACTCATCTATAAGCCATCCCCCGAGCATGGATGACAATACCACTCCGAGAGTAGTTGCCATAGTCATATATGCCTGCCCTTTTATCTTGTCGTTTCCGTCCATTTCCTGATTAGCATAGTATACCGTAGCTATGACAAATACGGCGAAACCTACCGACTGCATTGACTGCACGAAATAAAGGGCGGTTACATCCGGAACGAGCAGAGTAAATACTATTTTCAAAAACATGACAAAGCTTCCGAGCTTTACCCAGAAGGAGCTGCTTCTTATCTTGATGAGCTTTACAAAAAACAGCATTGCCGGCAGTTCCGACAGAGCGGAGATACTGAAGCTCAGCCCCATATCCGCACTCGTCCCCCCCTTCAGCTCCATTATCTGGAACAAAAAGCCGTTTATAATGCTGTGCCCTATATATGTGAATATTGCTCCTATGAGAAATAACACCATCTTAGGGTATTTTTTTATAAAGCTGCTTTTTCCGGAACCTCCGGGATTTTCCTGCTGCGTTTCCGCTTCTTCTCTTGTACCTCGCGCCTTTTCAAAAGGGAAAAGAAGTATCGCCATGAACAAAAATATTCCGAGAATAAGTGAAAGAGCCGGAATTATACCTATATCCCCTCTTACAGTAAATCTTCCTATCGTAAAAGTAATTATGGAATAGGCAAACGATGCCGTTCCTCTTGCCATACCGTAGTTTATGTCCCTGCCGGCATTTATGCTTTCCATAGCAAGCGAATTTCCAAGCGGAACGGTAAGCTGAAGCAGCGCAATAAGGCTTCCGAAGCAAATTCCCGAGAGCATCATGCTTGAGCCTGTAAATATTAAAGCCACGGACAGTATGAGGAATACAATTGTCGTAATCAGCATAAGGCTCTTTACGGACAGGCTGTTCTTCTTATCGGCATAGCTCGCTATAAAGGGCTGTGCTATGGCGGACAGCGTTCCTCCTGTAGCCGCTATCACGCCGACCTCAGTATTTGAAAAACCTTTTGACAAAAGAAAGACGGATGTATAGCTCATTATAGGAGCATACAAGGTCCATATTCCAATTTGAACAAATATAAAATTAAATGTCAGATTGCTCTTTTCTTTCATTGTTTACCTCGGTTAAGTATTATCTGTGTGGATTATAAGCTCCTGACAAGCCTCTTGAAAACCTCTCCCCGTTCTTCAAAATCCTTGAATATACCGTAGCTTGCGGCTGCAGGCGACATTACGCAGGAGCTTCCCCTTGAAGTTACCTCCTTCGCCTTCTTTACCGCCTCTTCCAAATCTTCCGTAAGAATAACCCTGCCTGAATTGTTCAGCTCCATATATCCGGTTTTTATTTCCTCATATATCCTCGCCCCGGTCGTTTCCATAAGAATAATGTTGGGGATATCTGAATTTTCAAGATATTCTATAAGAGGAGTATAGTCTATTCCTCTGTCCATACCGCCCAGTATGATAGTGTCGGTGTCTTTTATAGTATTCATTGCTTCTATTGCGGTTTCCGGCACGGTAGATATGGAGTCGTCGTAAAATTTTATCCCGTCTATATTGCCTACAAATTCCAGCCTGTGCGGAAGCGGTTTATAGCTTATAAGAGCCATGTAAAAGTCCTCGCGGGATATGCCGAGGTCCATACAGACCGCAAAAGCTACCGCCACATCAAAAAGATTGTGCAAACCCTTAAGTCTTATATTATCTTCATCTATGCGAAGTTTTTTCCCCTCATGCGACACCATCTCGCTGCGTATAAATGTTGCGGGCTCCTCGGTACTTTCCGGGCTATCTCCCCTGTTCAGGTCGTATATGACCTTTACCGCGGACCTTACCTCGTTCTCTGCGGGAATAACGCCGCTGCCGCAGTAGAGCACATCGTTTTCATTTTGATTTTTATATATATTTTCCTTTGCCTGCCTGTACTTTTCAAAACTTTCATAGTGGTCGAGGTGTTCAGGAAATACATTCAGATAAACGGCTATATGCGGAGAATATCTGCCGTATTCCAATTGATGGCAGGACAGCTCGAATACTATTATGCTCTCCTCCGTAATTTCGTCCGCCCTGTCAAATGCCGGTATCCCTATATTCCCCAGCAAAACGGCATCGTGCCCGCTCTCCTTTAATTCGTGGCAGATAAGGGTTGTGGTTGTACTTTTCCCCTTGGTTCCCGTTATCCCTATAGTCTGATTTCCATACAGCCTAAGAAAGTATTCGGTCTGAGAGGTTATTATCGCCCTGTATTCCGAAAACAGCTTCGGCAAAACCACTCCGGGAGTCTTCATCACTATATCAAATTCATCTATACAGTTCAGATAGTTTTCTCCCGTTATAAGAAGGATATCCGCAAGAATATCCGTAACCGCCTCCATATCTGATATTTTTTTAACAATACTGTGAACCTCATCGGTTCCTATATCTCTTTGATCCGCTATTGCAAGCTGCCTGTATCCCCCCGCCTTCATAACCGCTTCGAAGCTGCCCTTGCCTTCTCTCCCGAAACCGAGTATAAGAACCCTTTTGTCTTTAATATCTTCTCTAAGTGCGGCAATTAACTTGTTTTCCATGTCTTCACCCTTATACATCTATCTTTGCATATCTTGCCTCGCTCATTATGAACTCCCTTCGAGGCGGAACTACGGAGCTCATAAGCATACTTGTAACCTCGTCCGCTTCTACGGTATCGCTTATATCTATTCTTGCAAGCACACGGGTTTCGGGATTAAGAGTTGTTTCCCACAACTGATCCGCGTCCATTTCTCCCAAACCCTTGTAACGCTGTATTTCCAATATTTTTCTGTTGTTGTTCTTCCTGAATTTTTCCAGCTCGTAATCGTTAAAAATATATTCGGACTTCTTCACTTTTCTGCCTTTTTTTGACTTAGACCTGTCCTTTGCCATTCCAAGCTGAAATATGTCAAGCTGTCCGTTTTCAAGCTTATTTTCGGCTGCTGTCGTTTCCTTTTCCTCGTACTCCACCTTGTAAAGAGGAGGAAGCCCTCTGTATATTTTTCCCTCTTTTATCAGGTCGGGCATAAACCTGTAGAAAAATGTAAGCAGGAGTGTACTTATGTGCGCTCCATCCACATCCGCATCGGTAAGAATTATAATCTTGCCGTATCTGAGCTTGTCTATGTCAAACTCATCCCCTATCCCGCAGCCGAAAGTGGATATCATAGACCTTATCTCGTTGTTTACCAGAATTTTCTCAAGTGCGGCTTTTTCTACATTCAGTATCTTTCCTCTGAGCGGGAGTACCGCCTGTGTCTTGCGGTTTCTCGCCTTTTTTACAGTTCCGCCTGCAGACTCTCCCTCCACCAGATAGATTTCGCATTCCTCAGGGTTTTTAGCTGAACAGGAAGCAAGCTTACTTTTGGAGTCGAAATCATTTAAGCTTTTCAGCACGGCATTTCTTGCCTTATCACTTGCCGTTCTCGCATTGTAGGAGTTTTTTGCAAGCTCCAGCACGGCTTTAAGCACCTCTATATTTTTGTCAAAATATCTCACTATTTCTTTGGAAACCACTTCATCTACCGCGGTCTTGGCATCCGTATTTCCAAGCTTCGTCTTGGTCTGTCCTTCAAACTGCGGATCGGGATGCTTTATAGAAATAATGGCAACTATTCCGTTTCTTATATCCTTACCGTCGAAATTGTCATCCTTTCCCTTCAGATATCCGAGTTCTCTTGCGTACTGATTCATAACTCTGGTCAGCGCGGTCTTAAAGCCCGTAACGGGAGTACCGCCGTCTACTACATTTATGCAGTTGCAGTAGGCATTTATCTGCTCCTGAAAGTTATTAGTATACTGAAAAGCCGCCTCTACCGCTATATCTCCGGACTCTCCCTCTACATAGATTACTTCGTCGTGTATTTTCTCCGCCTCTCGGTTTATGTAGTTCACATAGCTTTTAATCCCGTCTTTTTCTTCGTAGGTCTTCTCCTCCTGTGTATACTCATCCTTAAAGTTAATTCTCAAGCCTTTATTTAAAAATGCCGTTTCTTTCAGCTTTTTCTTTATAATATCCGCCTTGAACTCCGTTGTTTCAAATATCCCCCCGTCAGGGTAAAAGGTTACCGCAGTTCCCGTGTCGGATTTTTTACAGGTCTTTGCTACGGGAAGCTCTCCATTCACAAGCTGTGTTACAGGCCTTCCGCCATCTTCGTATTCATCTCTATATACATTGCCGTTTCTTCGTATCTCTACAATCATTTTGGTGGAAAGGGCATTTACAACCGAAGCGCCTACTCCATGAAGTCCTCCCGACACCTTATACGCACCGCCGCTAAACTTTCCTCCCGCGTGCAGAACCGTATATACTACACGCTCGGTAGGTATTTTCTTTACGGGATGGATGTCTACCGGTACTCCGCGCCCATAATCCCTTACGGTAATACCACCGTCCTTTTGTAAAACAATATCTATCTGCGGACAAAATCCCGCAAGATGTTCATCTATGCCGTTATCCAAAATTTCCCAGATAAGGTGGTGAAGTCCTCTGCTTCCGGTGCTGCCTATGTACATTCCCGGGCGCTTTCTAACCGCCTCAAGCCCCTCAAGCACCACTATCTGACTTCCGTCATAATTTCCGCTCATATCTACTCCATTGCCGGTATTTATACATTGTTCGGCTCAAATCTTTCTGCAGCCGAAAATCCGGACCACAGATACAGGATTGAAAGCCGACCGAATACCAGTATAACAGATTTAAGCAAGCTTTACAAGGTTTTACGAATGCCAGTTCGCATAAATAAACCGCACCCTCTCTATAACTTAGGAAGATGCGGTGTTTAAAATATTTAATTCAATTTGCAGGCTTCTTACTTTGATTTAACGGTAAGCACATACTTCTTCTCAAAAACGGTACCCTTAAATACCGTAATTTCCTCCCCGTTCTGTACCATGCCTGCCGGCAATGCGGCATAGGACGGAACATAGTACATCTCCGCAAAACCTGTCGTCTTGTTTTTCTTTACTATGAAGTAAGAGCCGTTTGCCGCACTTACAGTATTCGAGCCCGGCATTATTACCGCCTGCCCCGAGCCGTAGTCGTTCAGCCCGAGAGCCGCTATTACTTCCTCATATTTCATAAGCTGGACATTGGCAGCATTGTACAGTATGAAGGTTATAAGATTTTCCACTCCTACCTTTCCCTCTCCTGCAAGCACAAGAGTACCCGCATTTACCCCTTCCGTAACTCTTGAGTCCATAGTGTGATTGGCTGTGTTGCCGGATGTAACCGCTCTTATGCTTACCAAGCCGGAATTGAGGGTTGCCGCCTTAAGAGGATAGGTTAAAAATGACTCGCCGCCTATATTTACAGGAGTTATGCTTTGCAGCTTTCCGTCCGCTCTGTCCTGCTCAAGCCCCGTGCCGCCCGTTATGCTGAGTGCAATCTTTGTCTGGTCAATTCCTGCGCTGCTTATACTGTTTCCGTAGCTGTCTTTTACCCTTACAAGCACATAGTAGGAGTCAAAAAGAGTATTAAGCTGAGAGTTTCCTCCGAAGTTTCCTATTACTGTTCCTTTTGATAAAAAGGTGCTGCTGTCCATTACTTTTGCATAACCGTCCCTTGTACGCTTATATATGCCCATGACCTCCACGGACTTTATATAACTCGGATTTCCTATTTTTACGGAAATGCTCTTGCTTATGTTGCCCACTCCGCCGTAGACAATTTCAAGCGTTCCGGTATAACCTACGGTCTGCTCCGCCGAAAGCGGTATAAGAAATTTCCCGTCCGCAGCCGCCGCAACTCGAGTTGTATTTCCCCAGAGTGCATAGGTCTTGCCGGAAAACCTTATATCCCTTGTAACATCGTTGCCGAACTGGTCGAGCAGCTTGTAGTTTATTTCCGCCGTCATACCGCTGTTATTCAGCGTTGTAAGAGGCGCCTCGGAACTTTCGACCGCTATCTCCTTAACCACAGCCGCCTCGAACCTTGCCGTTATATTGTATTTTGTCGTGCCCGCAGTTATCTCTACATTGCAGGTTTCCGTAAGCTCCTTAAATGCCGTAACCGTTGCGGTTTTTTTATCAGCCGAGAGGGTAAAGGAGCTTGCTATCTGTTCGCCTTTAAGATTTTTTACGGTAATCCCCGTAATCTCTCCCTTGTTTCCGCTCTCCACGGTAAAGGTGTTAGTTCCGGTCTGTGTCACGGACATTCTGTTTTTTACATCTACCGTAAGAACATTGCTGAAAATGCCGTTTTTTGCATCTTTACTTCCCTTCACAACCGCTCTTATATACAGCTTTCCCGTTTCCGAACCTGATACAAGAAAACCCGAGGAGGTTACCGTAGCAAGAGATGAGGGTGCGGGATTTTTACACTCTTCATCCAGAAAGATTTCAAAAAATGTTCCGTATGCGGTTTTTTTACCCGGTCCCACTTCGACTATATTGCCGCCCGATTTGGCTGTGGCTTTGAGCCGTATTATGGAGTCTGCCGGCATACTTCCGCTGAAATTACCCGTTCCTGCAATCTCGAGGCTGTCTATACCGTCGCTGACCTTAACCCTGCACTTAATCTGCTGCAGCTTACCGTTTACCATATATCCGAAGCTTATAACCGTGCTTCCGCTCTTAAGCGCCTTTACCACACCGTCTTTGGACACCGCGGCAACCGCCTTGTTTGAGGACTTCCATGTGCCTGAAACGCCTGAGGTTCTGCCCCCTATACTATAGTCTATATCCAGGTCGCTCTGTCCAAGAAAAACCTCCTTAACCTTGCTTAAAGTAAGCATAGTATTCGGATTATTTTTATCATACAAAAATGCAATCGCCGCCTTTGCCTCTTCTCTCGGCACTGCATAGAACAAACTTCCGAGCGTGACTACCCCCGTAAGCAACGCTGCTATTATTTTATTTTTCATAACAGCCTCCTTTCAAGCTACAATCTAATAAAAATTTATGTCTTAACTGTGTTAAATTTCTTAAAATCCTCATATCTGTTGGCCATTGCTCAGTAAATTTCCTATCTCTTCTTTTGAAAATTCATACTTTTTACCGCAAAACTGACAGCAAAGTTCCACAGGTTTTCCCTCGTCGTACAGATTTTCCAAATCTTTTCTCCCTATGCTTAAAAGAACCTCCTCAACTCTCTCCTTGTTACAATCACACAGAAATGAGGTTTCGATTTTATCCGTAATCTCTACACCGAGATCCTCGAGTATGAATGTGAGTATCTCTTCCGGTGTCATGTCTTCATCAAGCATCTGTGTAACGGAGGTGACCATAGGTATCTTATATTCTATGGCGTCTATGGTTTCGTCACTTGCTCCCGGCATAAGCTGTATGATGAAGCCTCCGGCTCTCTTTACGCTGCAATCCCTGTCCACAAGAACCCCAAGCGCAACCACGCTCGGAACCTGTTCGCTTGAGGCAAAGTAATAGGTCAAATCTTCGGCTATTTCTCCCGAAATTAAGTTTGTTCTGCCTACATAAGGCTCTTTAAGTCCCAAATCCTTTATGACCGTAAGTTCTCCCCTGCCTATTGCTCCGCCCACATCAAGCTTTTTTTCAGCTTTCAGCGGAATGTCCGCATCCGGATTAAACACATAGCCCTTTACGCGAGCCTTGGAATCGGCTGTCACAACCATGCCGCCTATAACCCCGTCCCCTTTTATCTGGAGAGTGAGCTTATCGTTATCCCCCTTCATCATGGCACCCATCATAGCTCCCGCCGACAACAGCCTGCCCAGCGCCGCCGTTGCTACCGGCGATGTAGAATGATGTCTTCTCGCCTCCTCCACAAGCTCTCTTGTAGTACAGGCAAATGCCCTTACCTCGCCGTTTGCAGCCATCGCTCTTATAATATAATCTTTCATCCGCCTACCTGTATTTCTTTCCTTTCTGATACTTTTCTCCTGCTATAAAATACAACCTCTCACTGTCCTCCCGCGGTGCGTCATGAGTAAATGCATCGTAAACCGCTAAAAATTCCATCCCCGCCTCTTCTAAAGCATCCTTTATCTCTTCTATGCAATACGCCCTCTGGTAATGCACCTCATCGAACCTTACAAAACGCCTCTCTTCATCAGCAGCGTCTTCTACATAGACAGTAAGCCCGTATTCGTTTATCCTGCTGTCCTCATCATAGTAATTCTCCCAGATAAAGCTCATATTTTCTCTGTTTTCCGCTATTATCCGCTCTCCCAGAACTTCCCTGTACTTATATGCGGTATTTAAATCGAAAATAAATATCCCGCCTGCTTCCAGATAATTATTTACAAGTTTAAATGTATTTACAAGCTCGTCCTTTTCAAGTATGTAGTTTATTCCGTCACAGATGCACACAAATGCCTCTACCGTGCCGTAAAGCTCAAACTCTCTCATATCCTGACAGAGATATAGTATCTTTTCGGACTCCTCAGCCTGCTTTTCATTTGCCATCTGCAGCATGTCGCAGGAAATGTCGATACCTATCATATCATACCCTGCGGACTTAAGTCTAGCCGTAACATTTCCCGTTCCGCAGCCCAGCTCCGCAACAAGCCCTCCGTTCACACCGTTTTCCCTCAACAGTCCTGTTAAATACTCCGTCCATTCATCGTACGGAACATTGTCCATAAATTTATCGTAAACCTCTGCAAATCCCGAATAAGCCGCCACCTTGTTCTCCTTATCACTTTATTGTTTCTATGAATATGATACAGGGAAATTTAAAACGGCGCAACAAAAACCTGCTGAGAAAATCAGATACCGACTGATTTCCCCGCAGGTTTTATTCTCTGCATTCTAATCCTCTACGGTGCTAAGCTTTCCGCAAGCTTTCCCGCCTCATTCTCATTGCCCGAGCTGTACCCTAACAGATATACCTTCCCGCCTTTGTCCGTTATCTTTACAAACGGAGGATTTTGCGGATTTAAAAGCAGTGTCATATTTTCTCCGTCTACCCTGAATCTGCCCTTTAAAATATTGTGCAATGATGTTCCGTTCAGTCTGACCAAATTCTTCGGAAGCTCATATACCACATCCGCTTTTTCAATATCTTCAAGCTCTATCACATACTCGCTTATTCCCTGACCTGCAATCAGCTTTCCTTCCGTCACTTCCACAGCTATAGGCTCTTCGTAATAGAAGTACAGCACCGGTCCTGTAAGCGGAAATGCCAGCATAATCGCGGCTGTTAATCCGGCTATAACCTTTCCTGCGGTTCTCGCAAGATTTATTGTAACATTATTGCCGGTTCTCTCATTTATAAACAGATGACTGTCATTCGGATTGTAATAAAACATTCCCCAGATCCACTTGTCGTCCTCATCCACAATGCCCGATGTACCGCTGCCCGCCGTAAGTTTTTCCTGTATTTTTCTTACCTTAAATTCTATATTTATTACCGCCGCGCAAACTATCGCAGAAACCGCAACAATCATAATCAATGCGGCTGTAGGGCTGCCTGGAAAAATAATTCCCGAAAAGCTTATTGCAGCCATTGACCATGCACCTATAAGGCATACCTTAGCCCAATTATGTCTGCGTACCTGTGTCAGCACCTTTGTCAGTTCTCTTTCATCATTTACGGCTTCCGAGCGGTTTCTGTAAAAATACCTGCACATTACCGTAAAAAGGATTACGGACAATGCCGATATGACATACAGCATCCACATTTCCCTCTCCCACACAAGCGGAAGCAGACACAGGACAGCGGGAATTATAAAGAAAACGGAGGAAACCTTTTTGTAGGTATTTATAATGTCTATATCAACCGTTATCTTGTTGTCCCCGGCATACATCCATCCCTTTTCACGCTTAATCTTCCTCAAATCTCTGTTGCAGAGATAGTACGGCACGAAATAGGCTATCATAGCCGCATCTATCCAAACGAGCCAGTATGTAAGAAGCGACCATATTCCGTCAAGCAGAACTCCCGGAACAACTGAAAACAACATAAGCAAAGAAGTAAGCTTCATGTGCTTTTTATATCTTTCCAGTCTGTCAAGCACAGCCTTATCCGTCTTGCCCTCTTCTCTGAAGGTAACTCCTACTGCTATATTTTTCTTGAATTTAGCGTCATTTATTCTCATAAAATACATAATCGGCAATATCCATATAATAGACAGCCACATAATCATCTTGAAAAACATTACAATCCCTCCTCAAAATACTCTCTGCAAAGTGTAAGCACTTCGTCCTCCGTCAGCCCCGACAGCCTAAGCTCCGAAATAATTACCCTAAGCTCTCTCAAGGTTTCTTCTTTCGGTTTCTGCGTCTTAATTTTGCCGCTTATCAGGGTGCCCTTTCTCCTGTCGGTTACTATATACCCCTCATTGTTAAGCATCTGGTATGCCTTGCTCACAGTCATCATATTTATACCGCTTTCATCTGCAAGCGCCCTTATCGTAGGAAGCTTTTCCCCCGGGCAGAGCCTCCCTTCCGCTATCCCGACAACTATCTGGTCGCGAAGCTGTTGGTATATAGGCGTCTTGCTTTCAAAATCAAACGTTAAAAGCATCTTGACCTCCTTTCCGTATATATCGCTTGTTATATATGCATTATATCATATAATTCAAACAAGTCAATGCTCTTAACCTGAAAATCCGAAAAAATTTTCCGACGAATAAAAAAAGTCGACATCCGATACTTTTTAAAGTTTCGTTTGTCGACTTTAATACTTTCGTTTAATAGTGAAAAGCCTTAATATTCCCTCAAAATATCAATCAGTGTCCGCTTAAACAACTGCTGATCCAATTCCATTGCAACCTCGCAGTTCTCCTTGCCCGTTTCATAGTTCATATATCTTTTTCTGCCTATGTCCTCCTTTGGCTCAAGCCCCTGATAGTTCCTGTAATCACAGACCGTCATTCCTCTGGTAAACTCTCCGCCTGTTTCAATTTTTACATTCATAGGCAGAGATTTTTTTATAATATTGCTGTCTATGTACCAAGCCACAGTAACCGCATCGCAAATTTCCGCCCTGTGCAAGCCGTCTATGCTGAAGTCTATCAAATCCGCCATAAGCTCGGAAACCTTATTTCCTACCGCCCTGATACTGCCCACATCTTCCTTAGTCATGGAATTTTGCCTGCATAGATTAAGCCCTGCCATCTTTATAGGTATTCCCGACTCAAAAACTATCTTTGCCGCTTCCGGATCCACATATATATTGAATTCCGCAACCGCATTATAATTCCCCGCAGTTACCGAACCGCCCATACAGAGTATGTCCGGTATTCTATTTTTTAATTCCGGTTCTCTCAATATGGCGTGCGCAATGTTGGTCAGAGGTCCCAAGGTTATCAGGCTTACATCCGTTTCATTCATAATTGTTTCAATTATATAATCCACCGCATGCAATTTCTCACGCTTTTTACAAGGCCTTAGCTCTTTAAGTCCTCCAAGCCCGCTTTTACCGTGTACCTCCTCGGCTCTGGTAGGTTTTGCCACAAGCGGCATATCATAGCCTGCAAATACGGGTACGCTTGCATAGCCTAAGGTTTCCGTTACAAACAGCGCATTGTTGCAGGTGTTTTCCAAACCTACATTGCCACCTACCGTAGTTATTCCCAGTACATTCAGCCGCTTTAATGCCATCGCGAGCGCTACCGTGTCGTCAACTCCGGGATCACAGTCTATTATAAATCTTCTGTTGTCCGTCATTCCTCTTCTCCCTATCCTGCAATCTTTCCGCTTTCTATCTTCTTTATTCTGTTTATCCTGATTATGCTTATTACAACGAGTGCGATTATGGTAGAAGCATAAGGTATCATTTCTATGAATTCGGTAGGAAAGTTTCCTCCCTGACCTTTCAGCGTTGTTGCCAGAGCATCCGAAAATCCGAACAGTACGGCTGCAAGCCCTGAACCCTGCGGATTTCCTGCCGCTATGTTGTTGGCCGAAAGCCCTATATATCCTCTTCCGTTTACCATGTTTTTCATGAAAAAGCTTACCCAGCCCATAGACATAAATGCGCCTCCGAGTCCGCAAAGTATACCCGAATAAAAAAACGATATATATCCTATCTTCTTTACATTTATTCCTACTGAAGAAGCGGCATTCGCATTCTCTCCCACCGCCCTGAGTCGTAATCCCAGACGAGTTTTATACAGGAAAAACCACACAAGAAATATAGATAAAAATGCAATGTAGGTAAGTATGTTATGTCCGGAAATCATCTTTCCTACAAAGGGAATATTCTCTATTATCGGCAGATTTACCGACGGAAGTGTAAAGGCTCTTACCGCTGCCGCCGTAGTTGATTTTTCTCCCGTTATCAGGTACATAACAAATACGGTTCCGCCCGATGCCGCGAGGTTTATCGCAATACAGGTAAGATAAAGGTCGGTCTTTCCCGAGAGATTTGAAAAAGCTATTATAAGCCCTGTAAATGCTCCGAAAACCACAGCACCTAAAAGCCCTGCCCATACATTTTGAGTAATTCCCGCAAGAATAACTCCTGCAAGAGAGGACACAAGCATCATACCTTCAAGCGCCATATTCAACATCCCCGCTTTATTGCATATGGCAGCCGCCAGCGCCGCAAATATAAGCGGTGTGGAAAGTCTTAATACCGAAAATCCGAAATTAGCTATCCATTCCAATGTATGCATATTTTATTATGGATTTCTCCACATCCTCCCTCCTATTTTTCTTCAAGAAGCTGTTTCGCTTCTTCTTTTTTCTCGGCTTTCATGCCCTCTCTGGCTGCGTTGTAAATGAGTTTATTCTTATATCGTCCCATAAACTCCTCCGCCGCTACCAGGAGAATGACTATACCCTGAATTACGGTTATAAACTCTATCGGGATATCCCCTTTTGAGTTTACCACATCCGCTCCTATTCTTATATATGCCAGCAAAAATGCCGCAACGGGCACCAACATGGGCTTTCTTCTGGCAAGTACCGCAACCATAAGACCGTCAAAGCCATGCTGGGTACTCGCAACCCACTTATATCTGTCATAATTGCCAAGAATTTCACAAGTGCCTCCCAGTCCTGCAAGCGCTCCTCCTATTATCTGGGCTATGACTATGGTAGATACCATATTTATTCCGCTGGAATGCGCAAAGTTGGGATTGCTTCCCACTACACGCATCTTGTAGCCGAATACGGTTCTGTTGAACAGAACGGTTACCGCGGCTACCGCAATCACCGCTATAATAATCCCCGACTGTACTCTGAATTTGCCGAAAATGGATATGAACCTTACATTTTCCGGTATCAGAAATGAACCGAGTGCGCCTATGGTCGGATCTCGCATAGTATATTTCAAAAACCATATTGATAAGAACATCAGTATGCTGTTTAACATAAGCGACACAACCACTATATTGGCATTGAACTTTATATTTAAAAGCGCCGGAATACCCGATATTATAATGCCTATTATCATACCTGTCACAAGCAGTACGGGTATGATGATAACCGGACTTATACCTGCATTTCCCATATTTATGGCAAGCAGCGATATAATACAGCCTGCAAACATAAATATTCCTTCGCCCGCAAGGTTAAACTTGTTTACCGCATACATAAAGCAAAAGCAAAGCCCCGTGAAAGTAAACGGTATCGCAAGATTTATTATGCTTCCTATTCTCCTCACGGAGGACAACGGACCGAGCACAAACTGTCTGATAATGTACAGCGGCTCTCCGCTTATGGCAAAGAGCGTGACCAACGCCAATCCGTACGCTATACCGACCGCTGCAAGAATACGGACAAGCTCAACTCCCGTTTCTATCCTTCTTGTCCTATTCATAGTATACCCTCCATTTCCTTATCAGTCATAGTCTTTATGCCCAGCATATATTCTCCGAGTTCCTCCTCCGAAACCTCATTCGCCTTAGGAAAAGCCGCTACGATTTTTCCTTTTCTCATAACCAGAAGTCTGTCGGAACACTCCAGCACCTCGTTCAGGTCTGCCGAAATAAGAAGCGAGGCAACTCCTTCCGTCCTTGATTTCTTTACAATAGTCTTTCTTATCATCTCCGCCGCGCCTACATCTATACCTCGGGTAGGCTGATTTGCCAAAATGAAGTTGCTGCCCGAGGTAAACTCACGCGCTACAACCACTTTCTGTATATTTCCTCCGGACAGCATACGAACCGGCTGGTCTTTATCGTCACAGGCTATCTCAAATTCCTTTATACAGTCATCCACAAGCTTATTTACTTTTTCTCTGTCTATAAAAAAGCCTTTTCTGAATTCGGGCTTATAATATCTGTCTGAAATTATATTGTCTTTTATCGACATCTCCGCCGCACAGCCGTATATCATCCTGTCCTCGGGTATGTAGGCAAGCCCGAGCTTTCTTATCTGATTTACCGTCTTTCCCTCTATATTTTCTCCGTTTATGGTGACTTCTCCGCTTGAAAATCTGTCCAGTCCGCATAAAACATTCGACAGCTCGCTCTGTCCGTTACCCTCCACTCCGGCAATTCCTACCACCTCTCCCTCTCTTATATCGAAGGAAATACCGTCCACTACCGCCTTTCCCGACTCATTGTATTTAACCAGATTTTTTATATGCACTACTACCTTTTCAGGCTTGGGATCGTCCTTTTCTATTTTAAGTATGACATCTCTGCCCACCATAAGCCTGGATATGTCCGACTCGCTCATCTCCTCTATATCGTAGCTGCCGAGGCAAAAACCATGTCTTAAAACGGTTACTCTGCTGCAAATCCTCTTTACCTCTTCCAGCTTGTGGGAAATAAATATGATGGAATGCCCGCTCTCCTTAAGCAATACAAGCTGCTCGAAAAGTTCATCCGTTTCCTGCGGTGTAAGAACCGCCGTAGGCTCGTCCATGATTATTATTTTGGCTCCTCGTATAAGCACCTTCATAATCTCAACCTTCTGCATCTGTCCTACGGTAAGATCTTTTACCTTCGCTTCCGGATCTATGTTGAAGTTGTACTTTTCCGCAACTTCCTTTGCCATACTCACAGCCCTTGTATAGTCGAATATACCGTTTTTCATAGGCTCTATTCCGAGTACGACATTTTCCGCAACTGTAAGCGACGGAACCAACATAAAGTGCTGGTGCACCATTCCTATACCTTTGTCTATCGCATCCAGGGTGTTTTTGATGGCAACCTCCCTGCCGCCCATAAGCACTCTGCCCGACTGTGCAGACTCTATGCCGAACAGCACCTTCATAAGCGTGGTTTTTCCGGCTCCGTTTTCTCCTACCAGAGCCAATATTTCGCCCTTATTCAGCCAAAGGGTAATGTTTTTATTTGCCACAAAACCGTTTCCATAAATCTTGGTTATGTCCTCCAGCCTTAACACTTCCTCCATAAGTCATCCTCCGTCTTGTTTTTGCCCGTCCTGAAACTTACCCAAATCCGCAACTTGTTGTAAACTTGGGTAAATTGGCAGGATTTCAACAGAAACCCTGCCATAAACTGCGAGCAGCCCGACGCCGCTCAAAGCACACGCCTAAATTTATGGTGCAACTGATTTAAGTAAATCCTGATATTCATCCTCGCTCTTAAAATCGTAGTAAGACTTAACCGTTACTTCGCCCGCTACAATCTTCTTATTTGTTTCCGCCATCTTATTTCTTACTTCTTCAGGAACCATCTGCTTAAAATAATCATTGTCAACATATCCTACCGCATTGTCCTTTAAGCCTAAGATGTTAACCTTCTTCCATACATCCTTGCCAGCCTCTACATTGTCAAAGAAAGAAACGAAGGAATCTCCTACATTTTTAAGCATCGAAGTATAAATTACATCTGCAAGCTCCGGATTTTCCGATTCCTTATAATAAGCATACTGGTCGGAGTCCACACCTATCGCTATAGTTCCCGTTTCCTTGCAAGCTTCAAAAAGTCCTCCGCCTGAACCGCCCGCTACCTGATAAAACACATCGGCTTTCTGATCTCTTGCCTGTGTAAGGCAGAGTTCCTTCATCTTTGCAGGCTCCGTCCATGAGCCTACCGTAGCCTTAACCACCTTTACCGTGGAATCATAATCCTGAACTCCGTTTATAAAGCCTGTTACAAAGTCCGCTATAACAGGGTTGTCCATACCTACATTTACTGCCACTACCTTTGATTTGGACATTCCTGCCGCCATCTGACCTACCATGTACGAGCCTTCATTTTGCGCATAGAAGATAAGAGCCATGTTCTCCGGAAGCTCCGACTCTTCCATGAGGTCGTCGAAGAGCACGAACTTAACATCCTTATTCTCCCCTGCAAGCTTCAGCATAACATCTCTGAAGGTTGAAGAAGCCACTATATACTTGCAGCCCTCGTCTATTGCATCGAGCATAGTGTCTTCCCATTTATCCGCCTTTGTTTCATCTCCCGCTTCAATGGTCTTGCAGTCCCAGCCTTTCGCTCTAAGCTTCTTCATTCCTTCCTCGCCCGAGTCGCTGAAAGACTTGTCGCCGAGCGCGCCTACCACATAGGCAATCTTGCCCTTTTCCCCCGTTGTTGCGGAGGTGGAAGTCTTGCTGCCGCTACCTGTTGTTGTTCCGCAGGCAGCCATAGAAAATGCTACTGCCGCCGTAAGAAATGTTGCCACCGTCCTTTTGATAATACCTTTCATTTTTCATCCTCCTTTTATTTTAAGCCGCAGTCAGATTTTTAACCCACTTCATCGAGCGAACTCTTACAATACCGACTGCCGCCTCAATTACAATATTAAACTTAATTATCACTATGACAAGCACCGGCGGAGCGTCAAACACAAATCCCGCCAGCAGAGCAAGAGGTATGGTTATAAGCCACATGGAAAAGATATCGGTTATAAAGCCCGTCTTTCCATCTCCGCCCGCTCTCAATGTAGCTATAAGCCCTGTCATTTCAACCCCCGAAAACGGCCATATAAGCGCAAATACAACTATAAAGCGAAATGCATAGCTGCCCGCTTCCGCATTTAATGTATACAGACTCATGAACGGAAAAGCCGTCGCCATAGTCAAAACCCCCAGCAGCGCTCCGCACACAATACCTATAAGCAGCATACTGTTCGACACCGTCTTCAATCTGCCGAGGCTGCTTCCGCCGCCTATCTCCTTGCCCACGACAACCGAGCAGGAGAACATTATGCTGTTCATAAACGAGGCTGTAACCTGATACAGTATGTATGCCACACTGAAGCCTGCCACCACATTTTCTCCCATCTGTCCCGTTATTGCGCTTCCTGCCGAAGTTCCCGTGGACCAGATAATCTCATGCGCCAGTATGGGCAGGCTAACTATTAAAAACAATCTCGAAAGCCTTTTGTCGTTTCTTAGAAAATCTCTCGGTACAAGCCCCACCTTTTTCTCTTTTACAAAAATGAACCATGCCAAAACCGCAAGCTCCGCAAGCCTTGCTATTATCGTGCCCAGCGCCGCTCCCTCTATACCCATCTCGGGCATTCCGAATTTACCGAATATAAAGCACCAGTTCAAAAATATATTCAGCGGATAAGATATGGCATTTGCCGCAAAAGAAATCCCCATCTGCTCTATTCCCCTACAGCAGGCAAACAGCACCACACTTATTGCACAGGGAAGATTTGCTGCGGCGGACAGCCTCAAATATCTGCTGCCTATCGCAATAATCTCCGCATCGCTGCTGAATACTCTCATAGCCTGTTCTGAAAAGGCAACCGTAAGCACCGTAGTAATAACTGCAAATATCGATACGGCTTTTACCCCCGTTGCAAACAGCGTCTTTATCTTATCCGTTTCATTTTTCCCCCAGTACTGGGAAACCAGTACCGAAGCTCCCGCCGCAAAGCCGCTGCACACGGTATAAAATATAAAAAATATCTGCTTTGCCTGCGTTACCGCCGCCATCTGAAGCTGTGAGGTTCTGCCCAGCATAATGCTGTCAATCGTATCCACGCTTACTCTTAAGAGCTGCTGCAAAATTATCGGTACGGAGAGTATGAGTATATTGGTATAGAAGCTGCTCTGCCTCACTATATCAAGCCTTTTTCCCACAGCTTCAGCCATCATAGCCTGCTTCCCGCTATAGAGTCTATGAGCCACTCCTTAAAAAGAGGGAGGTCAATTTCTTCCGCAAATGAAACATTCGGCTCTTTACCGCTCTTGCCGCCTACATCAACCGATGTATGCCCTGCAGTATATTTTCCCTCACACTCGACATCCGCGAAATATTTGTTAAATTTAAGACAATCCGGGCAGAGAGCCGCAGCCAGAGCCAGCGCATCGTGCATAAGCGCATCTTCTCCACCGTTTTTATATCTTTCCAGCATGTAGTCAACTATATCGGCAACCAAAATCGAAGCCTTTGTGCCCATCTCCCTCAGCCTTTTTGAATCTTCCGAATTAAGTGCCGCCCTCTCCGTCACATCAAGTCCCACCATAGTCATAGGTATGCCCGATTTTAAAACCGTCCTTGCCGCAACAGGATCTACCCAGATATTAAATTCACAGGCAGTAGTTACATTTCCGCCCTTTATAGCTCCTCCCATAATCCAGATATGTTTTATGAGCTTTTTTAACTGCGGATACAGGGTAAGAGCTATGGCTATATTGGTCATAGGCCCTATAACCAAAAGCTCCAGCTCTCCCTCGCATTTCTCCGCTTCACGCAAAATAAGTTCAACAGCGCCGAGTTCGGAAAAACCGAGCCTCTTTGCCTCCGGAAGTTCTATGTTTCCAAGCCCCGACACTCCGTGGGTAGGTCCGTAGTAATTCCCTCTTTCAAACAGCGGAGCTTCAGCTCCCTTTGCAACTTCTATATAATCTATATCCAGATATTCCATAAGTGCAAGATTGTTTCTTGATGTATATTCGTGCTTTACATTTCCATTGACAGAGGTTATCGCCCTGACATTTATATCCTTGTTGTAGACTGCCGCTATCAACGCTATGGCATCATCCGTACCCGTATCGCAGTCTATAATAAATTCCCGTTTTCCCATATTTCCTCCCCAAAAGATACTGAACCCCTGTTACTTATCGCTTCCTGCGCCTTCAACCGTCCGACATTATACCTGACCGGCAAAGGCTGTAAATTTCAATCCGCCCCCGACCTTCACTCTTTATGATATGATTTACGGCAACATATCGCAAACGTTTGTATTCTCAAGTCTGCGACTTGAATACAAACTTTCACAATATGTTTCGTGAATGATTTTGGTTGAATTACTTGGATGATAACATGCCGGATATTATCTGTCAATATTCATTAAAAGTATTGTGCTGTCTTTAATTATTTTGTGTATTTTAACATATTCCATTTTCCACTGTCTGAACTGTCCGTCTTACTCCTTATCACACTACTGAAAAGAAGTATTCCGCTATGGTTTCCGTACTTTCTTTCATTCCTCCGTCTATCCACCACCTTATAGTTTCCGCAAATACCGAAATTATGTGATTTTTCCAGAATTCATCCGGTATATTTACGGGTTTTTTCTCTGAAAACAGTGGAAGCTGGCTTTCTATAAGCTGTGTCAGATTTGCCTTGAAATATCCAAGAAACAGTTCATTGTTCCGACCTCTCAGGAGTTCCAGTATGTTATTGTCATTCCTTTGTAAATGCTGCAAAAGGTGCAAAAAAACAGAGTCGGGCGCATTGCAGTTAAAAATATGCCTGTGCCCCTTCTCCGACCTGTCCATAGTGTCGGATATATGGCAGAACAGTTCCTCACAAAGCTCTTTAAGCAAAAAATCCTTTGTTTCAAAATGAGAATAAAAAGTAGCTCTGCCGATATCTGCAAGCTCTATTATCTCGCTGACTGTAATCTGTTCAAACTTTTTTTGTGATAAAAGCTCTATAAATGCCTCAAATATGGCTTCTCTTGTTTTTCTCTGTCGCCTGTCCATAGACTTCTCCATACATTTTAAGTTTTTTGTTCAGTAACGAATATTATGTCGAAATAATATCTGTAATTTCAAACAGCCTCTTTGATATACTGTAGGCAGACAAACATCCGCCAAAACCGATACAGACTCAATACTTCGGTTTAAATTATGCAACACTAATATTTTTAAGTCAACAGGAGAGAATTATGAAAACTGAAAAAAACATTTTGATAGCTTTTATCCTAAACCTGTCATTTTCCATATTTGAATTTTTTGGAGGAATATTTACAGGGAGTATCGCTATCATATCGGATGCGGTACACGATATAGGAGATGCCGCAAGCATAGGGCTTTCGTATTTTCTGGAGAAGAAAAGCAAAAAACAGCCCGACAGTAAGTATACCTATGGGTATGTAAGGTATTCCATTCTCGGCAGTCTGATAACTACACTTATACTGTTCTCAGGCTCGCTTATGGTTATATACAATGCCGTTCACAGAATAATCAATCCTACTGCCATAAATTACAACGGAATGATTATCTTTGCGGTAATAGGTGTAGCCGTAAACTTTGCCGCCGCCTATTTTACAAAGGAGGGCGACTCACTCAATCAAAAGGCTGTAAACCTGCACATGCTCGAAGATGTACTCGGCTGGGCTGTGATACTTGTCGGCGCCGTTGCCATGAAGTTTACGGATTTTTCACTCCTTGATCCTATTATGTCTATAGGGGTAGCCATATTCATACTTTCAAATGCTGTCGGAAACTTGAAGGAGATAACTGCTCTTTTTCTTGAAAAAACTCCACAGGGCATAGACCTGAACGAAATTAAGGAACATATTTCGGAAATCGACGGAGTAATAGATGTACATCATATGCATATATGGAGCATGGACGGCAGACATAATTATGCGACCATGCATATAGTTACCGATGCCGACCATCATGAAATAAAAGAAAAGGTGCGTGAGGAACTTTCCGAGCATGGCATAGGCCATGCAACCCTTGAGCTTGAAGCGGCGGGGGAGCATTGTCACGAGGAGCATTGCCATGTGGAGTTCGAGGCTGAAACCGGACATCATCACCATCATCATAGCCACAACCATAGCCATAACCATAATCACAGCCACTAGACAGAAAACCGACAATCAAGCCCTGCCCGATTGTCGGTTTTCTTTTGTTTCAGCCCACTTCCTTCATAGCCCTGTTTTTTCTGAGCAACAGCGCTACCATAAGAAACGCAACTGACATAAGTACCAATATGGCTATATAGCCGGCACTTTCAATGCTGTAAAAAGTTCCTCCGCTGACACTTGAGTAAAGTCTTTCACTCCAATACATAGGAGATATGACGGAAATTTTTTGTATAAATGAAGGAAGCAAATTTCTCGGAACAAAAACTCCCGATATGAAAGAAAAAGTTAAAGCAATTATGTTTGTCAAAGCCGCCGTCATCTCCTGGTTCTTGGAAACTCCCGACACAAGATATGCAAGCGCAAGTGTAGGCAAAATATAGAAAAAATTGGAAAGAATGAACAGATATGTTTCCTCTCTTTTAAGCATCTCCGCTCCGAACGCAAAAACCATAAGACCTGTAAAATACAGCCAAGTTGCGGCTACAACAGTTGAAGCTCCCAAGAGCAGGTTAATATTGAACTTTCTGGCATCCATCCTGGATATACTTATTCTGTTTTTTACATTTTCCTTGTTGAAGGTCATCTGCCCCGACGATATCGCCATAATTATAACAGCCATAAGTACATAGGAAAGGTAATTAAAATATGCATACATATTTTCGGTCTTTTTGACGGATGACTCCGCATCAGAATATCCAAGAGTAAGATTATTATTCATAATCTCCGCAGTTTTCCCCGAAATATCCGCTCCGTCTTCCAAATATTTATCCAAAAGCCCGTAAACGGACATATACTCTTCTATTGACTGATTGACTATGTAGGCTTTGGCTTCGTTGTTGTGGACATAATACTTAATCCTGTCCTTTTCTATAACCGCCACATAATCCACATACATTGAAATCAGGCTCTCATTTATAGCCTTTTCATCATCTCTTATTTCTGTCGTTCTGAAGCTTTCCTTAAGGAAATTTGCAAGCCCCTCAGACTGCTCGTTACCTGTATCATGATTTATTACCGCAATCCTTACTTGCCTTGAAGCGCCGCCGCTTTCCTCACTGCCGCCAATCTGCGCTATTGTAATAGCTGTAAATATCAAAACATACAGAAGTATTCCTAAAATTTTCTTTCTCAAAGCCGATAAATAAGTCTTAAATACAGTCATTTCTTCTCCTCCTCGCAAGCAGGGCGCTAAACACCGCAAAAACCGCCATTATTGCCAAAAGATTTAACAAATATCCTATATATGCCGCATTGTTGTTGTACATATAAAGTGATGTGAACATCTTTGTAAGTACGCTTCCCGGATTTATGTAGTTTATAATCCGGGCATGGTTTTCTACAAATCCCGCTACTCCTGCACCCATCATACCTGTAAGTGCACTGCTTCCCACATATACCGCCGCAGATATCGTCATCTTATAATCTGCACTTCCTTTAACTAAAAGAGCTATGCACATTCCCATCAAAATAGACATTATATTGCCCAGTATGAGCCCTATGATTATCTGCACTCCCGTTCCGCCGAAGTCTACTTTCAATAGGTATCTTATATAAATGTAAAGTATGATTGTGTTTACCATAGTTATTATGGTGTTGCTCATAAAATCAGCCACGAGCATTCTGCTTCTTTTTACCGGAGAAACCGCAAGTCTTCTCGTATGCTTGACATCGCTCTTCAAGCTTGAATTTTCTACCACATTTACTCCGAAAGAGCTCGCCCCCATACAAATCATAGCCATAAGACCGTAGAAATATATTGCCATCTTGCTCTTGCCGCTAAGATCCGCTCCGCTTTCTATATTTACCTTACCGCTTTCCGAAAGGTCTTTAATTATCTCTTCCATCCTGACTGCCGCTTCAGGGCTTTTCATAATTTCTAAAACC
>JBHADN010000193.1:0-8338 GCA_041855085.1 Catonella sp. | reverse complement strand
GAGAGTTATTTCAGGTATAGCAAGAAGTGTTCCGCTGATTACTCCCGATGGACAGGAAACAAGGCCCACTTCAGACCAGACTAAAGAAACCCTTTTTAATATTTTACAGGGGTATGTAGAAGGTTCCGATTTTCTCGACCTATTTGCGGGGAGCGGACAAATAGGAGTGGAAGCCCTGAGCAGAGGGGCAAATTCAGCGGTATTTGTCGAGAAATCCGAGACAGCCGTAAAATGTATTAAGTCGAATGTGGAAAAGACCAAGTTTACGGATAAGTCAAACATAATTAAGTCGGATGTTCTCTCGGGAATAAGGATGCTGGAGGCTCAAAAGCGAAGATTCGACATTATTTTTCTGGATCCGCCGTACAGGATGGAGCTTGAAAAAGCGGTAATCGAAGCGGTTGATAAAACTGATATTCTAAAAGAAGACGGCATTATGATTATCGAGGCTGATAAAAGGTCTGATTTTTCCTATGTGGACGGACTCGGATTTACCATAATTAAAGATAAACTATATAAAAATACCAGACATTTGTTTATTAGAAAAATACAGATTTATTGTACGGACAGGTAATTATGTCAGAAAAGAAAATTGTTAGAGTTATTGATGAAATGGCTGATTATATCGACGAAATACGGTCATCGGCATTTTCAAGAGATAAGATAAAAATTTCCAGAGATGAATTATTCAGTTTTATTGATGAACTCAGGCAGGTTTTACCTTCGGAGCTTGAAGAAGCGTCAAAGATTGTAAAGACCAGAAAGGAAATAATAGCCGCCGCACAGAGTAAGGCTGCGCAAATAGAGGCTGAGGCCGCTGAAAAAATCAGGGCTATGGTGCTTGAAGATGAGATTACTCTGGCTGCACAGGATGAAGCCGACCTTATACTCAACGATGCAGATAAAAGAGCTGAGGAAATTATCAGCGAGGCGGAGGATGTTGCCGCCCAGATTAAGCTCGGTGCACTGTCGTATGCAGAAGAAATGCTTGCCGTTGTCGAAAAGGCTCTTTCATATATGCTCGAAACAAGCAGAGCCAACGCGGAAACCCTGCTTGACACGCTGAACACCAACCTTAACATTCTTCAGAACAACAGAAATGAGCTTACCGCCCAGATTTTTGAGTCGCGCAATATTGATAATGATATTGATGACGACGAGTATGCTCATTCTGACGAAAGAAATTCAAAGTCGGAAAAAGAATTTACCGTAAATGTTACGGACAGCGACTTTGAAGACGATGACGAATACTACGACGACATCCCTGACGATGAAATCGAAATAGGAGGAAGAAAGTCTTCTCCTAGAGGCGAAGAATAAAATGTTCCCTGTCCTCGTCATAAGTCCTTACACCATATCCCGTATATGAAATCTGTGAATACAGGGCAGTCATAAACCTTGTGCTGTTGAAGGTTTCTATGACTGTCTTATTTTTTATGTCTTTAATATCTCCCAAGCGTGTGATTAAATGAAAGTTATTTTTCTTTGCAAATTTTCCTATCTCGTTCAAAAGCTCGATAGAAGAGCGTTTTATTGCCAACGGCCTTATATAAGGGCAAAGGTCAAACTGCTCATTATCATTTATGAGCCTCTTGGTTATCCCTGCCAGTATATGATATAAAACCCTGTCTATTCGTGAATAAGTGTAGTTTTTAGACCAGAGTGCCGCGGCAAATTCGCTGTATGATGCCGCCTTGCCGAAAAGCTTATATATTCTTCCTGCCATATCCTTTGAGATATCGCTATATTCTGAAAGCAGGCTGATGGCTGTTTTCTTGTCGTTTTTCAGAATTATTTCTCCCAGTCTGTAGAACAATACCTCTGAAAAATCATCATTTTTAATATAGGATACCGCACTCTTTAATGACGCTTTTGTGGCGTCCGGAATATATTTTTCCACCAATGTTCCCGAATTGTTTCTAAGTTCTCCGCGAATTGCCTTTGCGGAAGCAATATGGGAATCCGCAGACAGTTCTAAAGCTCCGTCATGCAGTACGGACGCTCTGTTTACGGCTATCGGAGTCAGCTTATAGCCCTTGGTATGAATCCGGTTAAGGTAGGCTATCCCCAAAATGTTGTTTGAGGTTCTAAGCAAATCCGCTTCCTTCTCATAGCCGTTTTCCCTCAGATACGCATCCCTTGCTTCAGGATAGGTCAGACCTTCAGACATATATAGAGCTATTCCTGCATTGTGATTTTTTTCTGAAAGCATTCTGCTGCATTTTAAAAGCTCCGAAATATCCTCGGTTTCCGCTCCGAAAGAGAGATAATCGACAATTCCCAGTTTTTCTGCAAGAGATACGGAGCCATTTGCAAAAGTTTCGGCGCTTCCGGTGGATACGGTTATCGGAAGTTCAAAAACCGCATCGGCTCCCGATTTTATAGCCGCCTCCGCTCTCAGATACCTGTCTATGATTGCAGGCTCGCCCCTCTGTACAAAATTACCGCTCATCAGTATTACCACATAGTCGGCATTGGTAAGCTTCCTTGTCTGTTCTATGTGATACAAATGCCCGTTGTGAAACGGATTATATTCTGCAATAATGGCTGCCGCTTTTTTATCATTTATCATAAATGTTACCGCCTGTATTTTATTTAGTACAAATTATTCACAAAAACTCCAATCTGCTGCAGAGGCTTGTTATTTAAGCACAGGCAGGCTGTGAGTGAACAACTCGGTTTTATGATTATTCTAAATAATTTATAATTTTTTATCAAGTATACATTGTAAGTTTTACATAAAAGTATTATACTATAGAAACTGGGTTTGTTTAAAATCAATTGTATGTATTGAAAGGAGCTTTTTTAAAATGGCGTTTATTGATAGGATCAAGGACAAGGCGAAGTCTTCAAAAAGAACCATAGTTCTTCCGGAAAGTGAAGACTTAAGAACCCTTGAAGCTGCCGCTTCCATCATGAAAGAAGGTATAGCGGATCTTGTACTCCTTGGTGATGAAGAGAAAATTCTTGACGATTGTAAGCAGAACGGTTTTGACATTTCAGGTGTAAAAATTGTTAACCCTGTAAAATGCGAAAAACTTGACGAATATGTGGCTTATTTTACCGAACTTCGAAAAGATAAAGGAATGACGGAAGAAGAAGCCAGAAAAATTCTTACTGAAAGCAATACTTATTTCGGCGTAATGATGGTAAAAATGAAGGATGCGGACGGGCTTGTTTCAGGAGCGTGTCATTCTACGGCGGACACCCTCAGACCAAGTCTTCAAATACTTAAAACAAAACCCGGTACAAAACTTGTTTCATCATTTTTTATTGTGGAAGTTCCTAACTGCGATATGGGAGCGGAGGGAACCTTCATTTTCTCCGACTGCGGACTTAATCAAAATCCTAATGCGGAGGAGCTTGCAGCCATTGCAAAGTCGTCCGCCGAGTCATTTGAAGCCCTGGTTCAGGAAGAAGCCAAGGTGGCAATGCTTTCATACTCAACTATGGGTTCCGCAAAGCATGACGATGTAACCAAGGTAAGAGAGGCTACAAGAATCGCAAAGGAAAACTATCCTGAGCTTGCCATAGACGGAGAGCTTCAGCTTGATGCCGCATTGGTGGCGTCGGTAGGAGAACTTAAGGCTCCGGGGAGTACCGTAGCGGGTAAGGCGAACACGCTTATATTCCCAAATCTTGATGCGGGAAATATCGGCTATAAACTTGTTCAAAGACTGGCAAAGGCGGAGGCATACGGTCCGCTCACACAGGGTATAGCAGGTCCGGTAAATGACCTTTCAAGAGGCTGCTCTGCGAACGATATAGTCGGTGTAGTTGCCATTACGGCTGTTCAGAGCCAGATTAGTTAATCTTAGCCATAGGCTATAAAAATATACAATAAAAAGGGGTAAAATCTATGAAAGTTTTAGTTCTTAACTGCGGAAGTTCTTCTCTCAAGTATCAGTTTATTGATATGGAAACGGAAGAGGTAATTGCAAAGGGGCTCTGCGAGAGAATAGGCATAAGCGGCTCCGTTCTCACACACAAGGTTAGCGGGAAGGATAACTTTGTAAAGGAACAGGACATGCCTAACCATACGGTTGCGGTAGAACTCGTAATGGCAGCTCTTACAGACAAAGAAAACGGAGTAATTTCAGATATTTCCGAAATCTCTGCTGTAGGACACAGAGTTGTTCATGGCGGAACTGCTTACAGTGATCCTGTCGTAGTAACTGAAGATGTGAAGAAAGTAATAAGGGAGTGCTTCGACCTCGGACCTCTTCACAATCCTGCAAACCTTAAGGGAATTGAAGCCTGCGAGGAAGCTATGCCTAATACTCCTAATGTGGCTGTATTTGATACCGGTTTCGGTCTTCCTATGCCTGCAAAAGCTCATATGTATGCTATTCCTTATGAATACTATGAGAAGTATAAGGTTCGCCGCTACGGTTTCCATGGAACAAGTCACAAGTTTGTTTCCGCAGAAACTATAAGATTTGGAGAACTCCCTGAGGGTAAGAGAAAAATCATCGTTTGCCATCTCGGTAACGGAGCTTCAATATCGGCATCCATAGACGGAAAGTGCATGGATTCTTCTATGGGACTTACACCGCTTGAAGGACTTATCATGGGAACAAGATCGGGAGATATCGATCCTGCTATCATTCAGTTTATTGCGAACCATGAAGATAAAACAGTTGATGAGGTCCTTGACATACTTAACAAGAAGTCGGGTGTATTGGGACTTTCAGGAGTATCAAGTGATTTCAGAGATATTGAAAAAGCCGAGGCTGAAGGCAATGAAAGAGCAAAGCTTGCCCATGATGCTTTCAAGTACAGAGTAATAAAGTATATAGGTGCTTATGCCGCTGCTATGAACGGTGTTGACGCAATAGCATTTACCGCAGGAGTAGGAGAAAACGGAATAGAGATGAGAAGCGCCGTATGCAAGAGCCTTACTTATCTCGGCGTAAATATTGACGAGGAAGCAAATAAGGTGCGTGGAAAGAATACCCTTATTTCTACTCCTGACAGCAAGGTGAAGGTATTTGTTATACCTACCAACGAGGAACTTGCAATTGCAAAGGATACTTTGGCGCTTGTAAAATAATTTCGTAAAAATTATATTCAGGCGAACAATTTAAATAGAAAACCACTTGACAACTTGTACCTTTTACTGTACTATAGTTGGGTATGATATTTCATTGTTTATTCGGGGATTTTACCAATGTGATAAATCCTTTTGAATACAATTATAAGTATTGATAAGGGAGGTGTTCACATGTCAATCTGTCCAAAGAATAAAAGCTCAAGAGCGCACAGAGATGCTCGTAGAGCTAACTGGAAGATGAGTGCTCCTGCGCTTGTGAAGTGCAGCAACTGTGGAGCGCTTATGGTTTCTCACAGAGTTTGCAAAGCTTGCGGTTCTTATAATAAGAAAGAAATCGTTAAGGTTGAAGCTTAATTACAAAAATAAGCCACTCCGCAGGGGTGGCTTGTTTTGTAATTTATCCTTTACTTTAACATCTGCTTTTGAAAGCGGGATTATTCTCAGACTAAAAAAACTGAAATGGGGGTAATGATTTGAGTGAGCTAACCGGAAAATTAAAAGAAGTTTTATCGTCTGTACTGCCAATTACCTTTATAGTCCTTGTGCTTCATTTTACTATAAGTCCGCTTGAGGGAGATATTCTTACCTCATTCTTAATAGGATCCGTTCTTATAATAATCGGACTTACCATATTTTTATTCGGTATTGACCAAGGTCTTGAGCCTATAGGGCATGGAGTGGGTAATGCAATAACAAAGTCAAACAGCTATGCGGTCGTTGTTACCGTGTGTTTAGTTTTAGGCTTTTTTATTTCTTATGCAGAGCCTGATCTGCACATACTCGCAAACCAGGTGGACAGCGTTACGGGAGGGCAGTTCGACAACATACTTATGGTAGTGGCGGTTTCCATAGGTATAGGTGTGATGATGACCATAGGAATGATGCGTATTCTGAGGGGCGTTAAGCTCAGATATGTGTTTACCGCTGCGTACGGGCTTATATTTATACTGTCTATGTTCAGCAACTCCGACTTTCTCGCCATTTCCTTTGACGCATCGGGCGCTACTACAGGGGCTATCACAGTTCCTTTTATGCTTGCGCTCGCAGGCGGTTTTTCATCTATGAAAAAGGACAGTAAGCAGAGCGAGGTAGACAGCTTCGGAGTTATCGGAATATCCTCTACCGGAGCAATAATAGGTGTTTTGACTGCAGGGCTTTTTCTCGGGAACAATAAGCTTGAGGGAAGCCTGCCTGAAGCTGCTGAAACCGGTACGGGGCTTTTGGCTTCATACGGCTCAAAGCTGTTCCATATTGCAGGAGAGTCCTTAATAACTCTGTTGCCTATTATAGTTGCCTATGCCGTTTTGCAGATTTTTTTCTTAAAACATAAAAGAAACCGAGTTATAGATACCGTGCGCGGAATAATTCTTACCTATGTCGGTTTGGTACTGTTTTTACTGGGTGTGAATGGAGGATTTATGGAGGTAGGCGCCAAGATGGGCATACAGCTTGCTTCTATGGACTCCAAAATCCCCGTCTTGCTTGTAGCACTTTTACTGGGGCTTACGACGGTGCTTGCCGAGCCTGCGGTTCATGTCCTTACCCATCAGGTTGAAGAGGTTACGGGCGGTACTGTAAAGCGCAACATGGTATTAATATTCCTGTCTTTAGCGGTAGGTATGGCTATTTTTATGTCATCGCTCAGAGCTATCGTACCGGATATAAAACTCTGGATGTATCTGCTTCCGGGATTTGCCCTTGCTATAATACTTTCTTACTTTGCACCCGGACTGTTTGTCGGCATGGCATTTGATGCCGGAGGAGTTGCCTCCGGACCTATGACGGCTACATTCTCACTTGCCTTTGTACAGGGAATTTCGGCACAGGTTCCTACTGCCGATGTGGTAACCGACGGTTTCGGAATGATTGCCATAGTCGCAATGATGCCTATAGTGGCAATAGAGATACTCGGAACAATGTACAGGGCAAAACTGCATAAAGCTTCAAAATAACTTCTTATATAGAAAATCAGAAAGGGAAAGATATGATTAGTGAAGAAAATAAGCAACTGCTTATTCCGTCATATATGATGATTACACTTATAATAGGAGAACAGCAATGTCATAAGTTTATAAACATTGCTAAAGAAAATCATATTTGTCATGGTGTAACAATATCAGGAAAAGGAACTGTAAGCAGCAGTGTTTTAAATCTTCTGGGTATCAAAAGCCAAAAAAGAATAATTATAGAGCTCCTTATGGAGGAAGAAAAAGCAATGGAAATGCTTGACTACATAAGCAACGAGTTAAAACTCTATGAGCAGGGACATGGACTTGCCTATATAACGAGGGCAGCGACGATAGGCTCTTTGTTTTGCAGTCAAACCGGCAATAATAATCCAATACAAAATACGGAGATGGAGAGTATGTTCAAAAAATTGACAGTAGTTGTTAACCGCGGAAATGCAGATGATGTAATGGACATTGCACGCAAATCGGGTGTTAAGGGCGGCACTATACTTCATGGCAAGGGAACCGGCGGAGATTATGTCGCAAAATTGCTCGGAATGGAAGTTGAGCCTGAAAAAGAACTTATTTTTATGTTGCTTCCCAACGATTTAGTCGATAAGGTAGTCGGAGATTTATACAAGGAACTTAAGCTTGATGTTTCCGGCAACGGCATTCTTTTTGTTGAGCCTGTATTTCAGGTAAGAGGTCTTTACGGCTACGGAGAAAAGGCAGAGGAAGAATAGTATAAAAACATAGTTGACAGTAGTTTAAAATTGTGTTAGACTGTGTTTTGTGCCGCACTGTGTGGGTATAAGTTTGTCTTTAAGGCGACACCCTCTCAGGCGAGATTTATAAATAGGAGGAGCTATATGTACGCAATTATTGCAACAGGTGGCAAACAGTACAAGGTAGCTGAAGGCGATGTTATCAAGGTTGAAAAGCTTGGCGTTGCAGCCGGAGAGAGCTATACCTTTGACAAGGTTCTTGCAATCGGCGGTGATAAATTTGTCATCGGAAATCCTGTAGTAGCAGGTGCTACTGTAACCGCTACCGTAGAGGCTGAGGGCAAAGGTCCTAAGGTTATTGTCTACAAGTATAAGCGCAAGAGCGGATACCACAAGAAAAACGGACACAGACAGTTATATACAAAGCTTAAAATCGAAAAAATTAACGCTTAGTTATGATTAAAGTCATAGTGGCTGTGAAAAAAGATGGCGGATATAAGAGTATTGAATTTTCGGGACATGCATTGTTTGCAGAATATGGCAAAGACATATTGTGCGCGGCGGTTTCCGTTCTGGCTCTTAATACGCTGAATTCTATTGAGGCTTTATGT
>JBHADN010000192.1:0-8075 GCA_041855085.1 Catonella sp. | reverse complement strand
TGAATAACAATCAGTCGCAAATCGGTTAGGTGGAATTTAAGGCAGAAATTTAAGACAGGCGGTATACTCGCTAACATCGAGTGTGCCGCCTGTTTAAATTTTAAATAACTCTTGACACCTTGAAAAAAAAGTGATACTATTAAGAATGCGCTATTATCGTTTGGTGGTATAACTGACCTCAAAATTGCTTATAAAGAGTGTAAAATGTCGTAATTAAAACAATTTTACTCCGGACTATTCAGTTATATGCCGCAGATCTCTCGATGCAAATACCTTTTAAGGTGCTTGTCGGTCTGCGGCTATGAGTGATGAAAAACGGAATATTATTACCTTATACCGATTGCAGTTCCGTACTGCGGTATATGTTAAGAGATAATATTCATGGGCAGTCCGGTGTTGGATTACGATATTTTTGTGATGTTTTGCGGAACGGCAGCTATACCGCAGACCGAGCGAAGCGGCAGGAGTTGTACCGACTGTGGTATATTTTATAATTATCAAGGGGTGAAGACGTCAATGAAGAAAAATAGAATACGCCCGATTAAGGCAGGAAACGGAATAAGAATGAGTTATGCAAAGCAGAGAGAAGTTCTGGAAATGCCTAATCTCATTGAAGTTCAGCTGAACTCTTATAACTGGTTTCGTAAAGATGGACTCAGGGAAGTGTTTGACGACATCTCGCCGATTGTCGACTATAGCGGCAGATATGCCCTGGAATTTATAAGTTCAGAGCTTGACAGTTCCAAAAGTCATACAATCGAAGTGTGCAAGGAAAGAGATGCTACATATTCCGCATCGCTTAAGGTAAAAGTGAGGCTGACGGACCTTAAAAGCGGCGAAATAGAGGAAAAAGATGATATTTTTCTTGGAGAGCTTCCTCTCATGACAGATACGGGAAGCTTTATTATAAACGGCGCGGAACGAGTAATCGTAAGCCAGTTGGTGCGCTCTCCGGGTATATATTATGAAATAACTCACGATAAGACGGGAAAGGAGCTGTATGCTTCTACCGTAATACCGAATCGTGGTGCATGGCTTGAGTATGAAACCGACTCAAACAATATTTTTTATGTAAAAGTGGATAGAAATAGAAAGGTGCCTATTACGGTGCTTATAAGAGCATTGGGAATAAGCACCAATCAGGAAATAGAAGACTTATTCGGAGATGAACCTAAGCTTCATGCGAGCCTTACAAAGGATGTGTCGTCCAATACACAGGAGGGATTGCTTGAGCTTTACAAGAAGTTGCGTCCGGGAGAGCCGCTTCTGGTTGAAAATGCGTCAAATCATATAAACAATATGCTTTTTGATCCTAAGAGATATGACCTTGCAAAGGTCGGACGCTACAAATTTAATAAGAAGCTGGCATTCAGAAACCGTATAGTCGGACATACGCTTGCAGAGGATGTTGTAGACAAGACTACGGGCGAGATTATAGGGGAAGCGGGAGAAGTGATATCCGTGGAAAAGGCGGACAGGCTTCAGAATTCTGCCGCACCTTATGTGCTTATACAGGCGGAAGAGAGAAATGTAAAGGTGCTCTCCAATCTTATGGTAGACTTCAATGCGTTTCTTCCGGAGCTTAGCAAGGAAGAACTCGGAATAACGGAACTTGTATTCTACCCTGTACTTGCGGAACTCATGAGAGATGCGGACGGAGATTACAGCAGTGCCGAGTTCAAGCTTTCTATAAAAAATCATATAAACGACCTTATTCCGAAGCATATAACCAGAGAGGATATATTTGCTTCCATCAGTTATGTTTTCAATTTGGAAAACAATATCGGTACACAGGATGATATAGATCACCTTGGAAACAGGCGTATACGAGCGGTGGGAGAGCTTTTGCAGAACCAGTATCGTATAGGTCTTTCCAGAATGGAAAGAAGTGTGCGCGAAAGACTCGGCAGCATAGGCGGAGAGAACGGCTCGGGAGTTTCTATAAGTGATGTGATAAACTGCAAGCCTGTTACCGCCGCAATAAAGGAGTTTTTCGGAAGTTCGCAGCTTTCACAGTTCATGGATCAGCATAACCCGCTCGGAGAGCTTACACATAAAAGAAGGCTCTCGGCTCTCGGTCCGGGAGGTCTTTCAAGAGATAGAGCAGGCTTTGAAGTGCGAGATGTACATTATTCACACTATGGAAGAATGTGTCCGGTTGAAACGCCTGAAGGACCTAATATCGGTCTTATAAACTCTCTTGCAAGCTATGCGAGAATAAATGAGTACGGCTTTATTGAAGCTCCGTATAGAAAGATAGACAAGTCGGATCCTCTCAATCCTAGAGTAACGGATGAGGTGGTATACCTTACGGCTGACGAAGAAGATCCTTTTATAGTGGCACAGGCAAACGAGCCGCTTGATGCAGAGGGACACTTTATGAACAGCTCCGTTTCAGGCCGTTTCCGTGACGAAACTTCAACCTATCCTAAAAAGGATGTTGAGCTTATGGATGTTTCGCCTAAGATGGTATTTTCCGCCGCTACGGCTATGATACCTTTCTTGCAGAATGACGATGCTAACCGTGCGCTCATGGGCTCCAACATGCAGCGTCAGGCAGTTCCTCTTCTCTTTACCGACTCGGCGGTAGTAGGTACGGGAATGGAGTCCAAGGTAGCTGTGGACTCGGGAGTATGTGTGCTTGCGGAAAAAGACGGAATTGTCGAGAGCGTGAGCGGAGATAAGATTTTAATACGAGGCAGCGAGGACAACAAAGTAACCGAATATCAGCTTCTGAAGTTCGCAAGAAGCAACCAGGGTACCTGTATAAACCAAAGACCTATTGTAGACAAGGGAGATGCGGTTGTAAAAGGACAGGTAATAGCGGACGGCCCTTCCACCAAGGGCGGAGAACTGGGGCTCGGCAAGAGTCCGCTTATCGGTTTTATGACCTGGGAGGGCTACAACTACGAAGATGCGGTTCTACTTTCGGAGCGCCTTGTAAGAGATGATGTATATACCTCGGTTCATATAGAAGAGTATGAGTGTGAGGCAAGAGATACAAAGCTCGGTGCGGAGGAGATAACCAGAGATGTACCGGGAGTGGGCGATGAAGCGCTTAAAGACCTCAATGAAGAGGGTATTATAAGGATAGGCGCGGAGGTACGTGCCGGAGATATACTTGTAGGAAAGGTAACTCCAAAGGGAGAAACGGAGCTTACAGCGGAAGAAAGACTGCTTCGCGCGATTTTCGGAGAAAAGGCAAGAGAGGTAAGAGATACTTCACTCCGTGTACCTCATGGAGAATACGGCATTATAGTAGATGCCAAGAAATTTTCGAGAGAAAATAATGACGAGCTTGCACATGGAGTAAACCAGAGTGTAAGAGTATATATTGCACAGAAGAGAAAAATACAGGTCGGCGACAAGATGGCGGGACGCCATGGAAACAAGGGTGTCGTGTCAAGAGTGCTTCCGGTAGAGGATATGCCGTTTCTTCCTAACGGAAGGGCGCTCGACATCGTGCTTAATCCGCTCGGTGTGCCGTCGCGTATGAATATAGGTCAGGTGCTTGAGATACATCTGAGCCTTGCGGCATCCGTACTCGGAGTTAAGGTTTCAACGCCGATTTTTGACGGAGCGAACGAAGAGGATATAGCCGATACGCTTGAACTCGCAAATGACTATATAAATATGCCTTTGGATGAGTTTGACGCCAAATACAGAGAAGACCTCGGAGATGAGGTTATGGACTACCTTCTCACACATCTGGAGTCCAGAAACGAGTGGAAGGGTGTTAAGATAGGCAGAGATGGAAAGGTTTGGTTAAAAGACGGAAGAACGGGACAGTACTTTGATTCTCCGGCTACGGTAGGCTTTATGAACTATCTCAAGCTTCATCATCTGGTAGACGATAAGATTCATGCCCGTTCTACGGGTCCTTACTCGCTTGTTACCCAGCAGCCGCTTGGAGGAAAAGCGCAGTTCGGAGGACAGAGATTCGGAGAGATGGAGGTTTGGGCGCTGGAGGCTTACGGTGCCGCTTACACGCTTCAGGAAATACTTACATTTAAATCCGACGATGTGGTTGGGCGTGTTAAGACCTACGAGGCGATAATTAAAGGCGACAATATAAGCGAGCCGGGTATACCGGAGTCCTTTAAGGTGCTTCTTAAGGAGCTTCAGTCACTTGCTCTGGATGTTACGGTACTTGACGAGCATGGAAATGAGATAAAGATGATGGAAAATGTCGAGTATAGTGACGAAGATCTTACACCTCTTATGGATACGGAAGAAGCATTCTCTTTTGATGATGCTTCCGGAAGAGCAGGCTTTACTACAGGCACGCCTGATGAGCTTGAAGACGGCGAGGTGTCGGATTACGAAGAGGAGTCTGATTATTTTGACGGTGAGGACTTGGAAATGGATTATAACGGCGATAATGAGGATTTTTAATACTCAGCCGGAATTTACGCCATGGAAAAAATTGTTAATTAAAGCTGTCGCAAAGCCCGGCAGGTATATAGGGCGAATCTTGAATTAAGAAGGGAGAGCAGGATGTCAGAGATGAGCATAGAAAATGTTCAGCCGATTACTTATGATGCAATCAAGATAGGATTAGCTTCACCTGAAAAAATAAAAGAGTGGTCGCATGGAGAGGTTAAAAAACCTGAAACTATAAATTACAGAACGCTGAAGCCTGAAAAGGACGGACTTTTCTGCGAAAAGATATTTGGACCGAGCAAGGATTGGGAGTGTCATTGCGGAAAATATAAAAAAATAAGATATAAGGGCGTAATCTGTGACAGATGCGGCGTTGAGGTTACAAAGGCTACAGTAAGACGCGAGAGAATGGGACATATAGAGCTTGCCGCACCTGTTTCACATATATGGTATTTCAAAGGCATACCGAGCCGTATGGGAACCATACTTTCCATACCGCCGAGAAGTCTTGAGAAGGTACTGTACTTTGCTTCTTATATAGTTACCGAAAAGGGAGGAAGTGACCTCGAAAAGAAAACCATCCTTTCTGAAAAAGAGTACAGAGAAGCAAGGGAGAAGTACGGCAATACATTTAAGGCTGAGATGGGAGCGGAGGCTATATATAAGCTGCTCGCAGACATAGACCTTGAAGAAGAGTCAAAGAGATTAAAGGACGAATTAAAAAAGACGAACAATGCCAAGAGCCAGAAAATGATAAAGGCTGCCAAAGAGCTTGCCGTCATAGAGGCTTTCAGAGAGTCGGGAAACCGTCCGGAGTGGATGATACTTAAGGCTATTCCGGTGCTTCCGCCGGATCTTCGTCCTATGGTGCAGTTGGACGGAGGAAGATTTGCCACCTCCGATATGAACGATCTTTACAGAAGAATTATAAACCGTAATAACCGTCTTAAGAGGCTTCTTGATCTGGAAGCTCCGGATATTATCGTAAGAAACGAAAAGCGTATGCTCCAGGAGGCGGTAGATGCGCTCATAGATAACGGAAGAAGAGGCAAGCCTGTAACAGGTCCGGGAAACAGAGCGCTTAAGTCGCTTTCGGATATGCTTAAGGGTAAGCAGGGACGCTTCCGCCAGAATCTTCTCGGTAAGCGTGTGGATTACTCGGGGCGTTCGGTTATAGTGGTAGGTCCGGATCTTAAGATATATCAGTGCGGTGTGCCTAAAGAGATGGCTATAGAGCTTTTCAAGCCTTTTGTAATGAAAGAGCTGGTAGCGAGAGATATAGCTCACAATATAAAATCAGCCAAGAAGATGGTGGAAAGGGTAGAAACGGAGGTTTGGGATGTACTTGAGGATGTAATCAAGGATCATCCTGTTATGCTGAACCGTGCCCCTACACTTCACAGACTGGGTATACAGGCATTTGAGCCTGTACTTGTAGAGGGTAAGGCTATAAAGCTTCATCCGCTGGTGTGTACGGCGTTTAATGCGGATTTTGACGGAGATCAGATGGCTATCCATCTTCCGCTTTCGGTAGAGGCGCAGGCGGAGTGCCGTTTCCTCCTTCTTTCTCCGAACAACCTCTTAAAACCATCTGACGGCGGTGTGGTTGCCGTTCCTTCTCAGGATATGGTGCTCGGTATATATTATCTTACTTTGGATAAGCCGGGCGACAAGGGCGAAGGAATGTATTTCAAGAGTATGAATGAAGCCCTTCTTGCCTATGAAAACGGTTATATTACTTTACAGGCAAGGATAAAGGTAAGAAGAGAGGGCTTGACTGCCGACGGCAAGAAAGAGCAGAGAATAATAGAGTCAACTCTCGGAAGATTTATATTTAACGAGGTTTTGGAACAGGATTTAGGCTTTGTGGACAGAACCGATCCTGAGAATTTCCTGAAGCTTGAGATAGATTTCCTTGTTAAGAAAAAGGAACTTAAGCAGATACTTGAAAGATGTATGGCAAGTCTTGGAGCGACCAGAACTGCAGAGATTATGGATGCGGTTAAGACGCTCGGATATAAGTATTCTACCATAGCGGCTATGACGGTTTCGGTTTCCGATATGACAGTTCCGCCTGAAAAGGCTGAAATATTAAAAGCGGCACAGAAGACCGTTGAGGCTATAAACAGAAATAAGGCGAGAGGTCTGCTCACGGAAGAAGAGAGATATCAGGAAGTTATTAAAAACTGGAAAAAGGCTGACGATGAGATAGCTGAAAAGCTTATGAGCGGTCTTGACAAGTACAACAACATATATATGATGGCTCACTCCGGAGCCCGCGGTTCCGACAAGCAGATTAAGCAGCTTGCAGGTATGCGAGGGCTTATGGCGGATACAAAGGGACATACGATAGAGCTTCCTATCAAGTCCAATTTCCGAGAGGGGCTTGATGTTTTGGAATACTTCGTTTCCGCACATGGAGCAAGAAAAGGTCTTTCAGATACGGCTCTTCGTACTGCCGACTCGGGATATCTTACAAGAAGGCTTGTTGATGTTTCTCAGGATCTTATAGTAAGAGAAACGGATTGTATGGCAGGCAAGGACGAAATACCGGGTATGTGGGTTTCAGCTTTTATGGATGATAAGGAAGAGATAGAGAGCCTCGGCGAGAGAATAAGAGGAAGGTATTCCTGTGAAACCATATACGATGACAACGGAGAGATTATAGTTAAGGCAAATCATATGATAACGCCTAAGCGTGCAGCCAGAATTATGCAGACCAAGGCTATAAGAGAAGCCGGAGCGGATGCTAAGGTTAAGATAAGGACAGTACTTACCTGCCGCAGTCATGTAGGTATATGCTCGAAGTGCTACGGTGCAAACATGGCTACCGGAGATCCCGTTCAGGTAGGAGAAGCTGTAGGAATTATAGCGGCACAGTCCATAGGAGAGCCGGGTACACAGCTTACCATGAGAACTTTCCATACAGGCGGTGTTGCAGGTGGAGATATTACCCAAGGTCTTCCTCGTGTAGAGGAACTTTTTGAGGCGAGAAAACCTAAGGGACTTGCAATTATTTCCGAAATAGCGGGTAAGGTAAGCATACAGGAAACAAAGAGCAGGCGTGAGGTTATAGTGACCGCAGAGGATGGCGAAGAAAAGAAGTATCCTATCAACTACGGTTCAAGAATAAAGGTACATGAAGGCGAAGAGATAAATGCGGGCGATGAGATTACCGAGGGAAGCATCAACCCTCATGACCTCCTTAACATAAAGGGAGTAAGGGCGGTACAGGATTACATGATTCGCGAAGTGCAGAGAGTTTATCGTCTGCAGGGTGTTGAGATAAACGACAAGCACATAGAGATGATAGTCCGCCAGATGCTTAAAAAGGTTAAGGTGTCCGAGCCGGGGGATTCCGATTATCTTACCGGAGAATATGCCGATATCATAGAGTTTGAAGAGCTTAACGAAGAACTTGCAAGAGAGGGATTTGAGAAGGCGGAGGGCGAAAGAACCATGCTCGGTATCACTAAGGCATCCCTTGCTACAAACTCCTTCCTTTCGGCGGCATCGTTCCAGGAAACTACAAAGGTACTTACCGATGCGGCTATAAAGGGCAAGGTAGACAAGCTTGTAGGTCTTAAGGAAAATGTTATATTAGGTAAACTTATACCTGCAGGAACAGGAATGAAGTATTATCGTTCGGTAAAGCTTGACAGCGACAGCGAGTTCGATGAAACTCAGGGAGA
>JBHADN010000191.1:0-7115 GCA_041855085.1 Catonella sp. | reverse complement strand
GTATCTATTGTTCCGTCATCCGTATCTTCCGTACCGTTCTCTATACCTTCCTCAACATCCTCTGCGGTATCTTCATCCGAGCTGCCGTTTCCCGACTTCTTGGCTTTCTTTGCCGCTTCAGCTTTTTTCTTTGCCTCCGCCTTCTTTTTAGCCTCTTCCTCTTCTTTCTTTTTAGCTTCTTCCTCAGCCTTCTTCTTTTCTTCCTCTATCTTCAGCTTTTCAGACTCATGAAGCCCGTAAGTCGTTGTATTTACAAGCACTCTCTCCGTCAAAGCGCCGTCAACATAGACCAGCTTATAGAGCTGTGCCTTATGACCGTTCTGCATAGGAAGTCTTGCCGTAGTGAAGTCTATTTTCCGGTTTTCCGCCCTGGTTTCATGACCGTATATATTGAAGGTAACTTTACCTCCGCCCGTTATACCCTCCACATACACCGGGTACTCGGATGTATTCTTAAATACAAAGTCTTTCCAGGTGCCTGCTATCGCGGCATCTCTCGCAAGCGGAACATATCCTACGGTAAGCGAATGCCCCTTTCTCTCCTCAACTCCGAGCTCCGAGTACAATACCGCATTGTAGAGAGTCGACGAAACCTGACAGATACCGCCGCCCAGCTCGCTTACTACCTTGCCGTTTACATACGCGCCGCCCATCCCGTAGCCGTTTGCAACCGTATACGGCTCCATCTTTTTATTTGCGGAAAGCGTTTCTCCCGGCATCACTACAGAGCCGTTTATAAATTTTGTGCCTGTCGATATATTAAGTCCTCTGCCGCCTATATTGGCATAGCTCGTGGTATAAGATCCGAGCAGATCCGTAACCATTGCCAAATCAGCCTTGTCATACTTAGGTTTTTTTATTTTCAGACTGTACTCAAGACTTATATCCCCTGCCGTCTGCGCAGGAAGTCCCGATACATATGCCTCCACGGCTTCCTTTGTAAGCTCTGTCGCTTTTTTCTCTTCCAGCTTTCTTCCCGTTTCTCCTCCGCTTACTATGAATTCTCCGTTTTCTCGGGTAAGTGTGGCATTTTCTGCGGCTACATTATATTTTTTCGCCGCCTGCTTGACAAAATTGTCTATATTCTCCGCATTGTAGGAGAAATTTATAGCGTACGAAGGTCTGTTTTCCTCCGCCATTTTGATAGCCTTATATCTGGTAATTATATTGCCCTCTTCGCCTATCTTTGAAATCTCATCGAGAATATCCGTGTAGTCGGCTGAAAGCTCCAGCTCTTCCATGGTAAAATGCTCCACTCCCCTGACTTCCCCGTTTTCAGTAACGGCTGCGGATACCGTTTTACTCTTTACACTGTTTACATAGCTCTCCAGAAGAGTCTGCGCCTCAGCCACAGTCTTTCCTCCGAGCTCAATTCCATTTACACTTATACCCTCGACTATAACTCCGTCCTTCTTCGCAGAAAGAGCGGATACCGTAACACCCAGACCTGCCGTTGTGATTATAAGCAGAGTCAGCACGGTATAAATGATAATTAAGATCTTTTTCTTACTCATCGTTCTCCCCCACTAGTTCAGAAATACATTGGCAACCAACGGAATCAGCATTGCCGCTACAACTATTATTATAATAATTCTTGAAATCAACTTCTGATTTTTCCTGTTATGAAAATTCATAAATTTATCTCCTGTTTATTTTTATATATTTATGATATACTCTCTAAGAGTTATACCAAAACTTTCAAATTTACAACAACTTGGAGGAAATATGCCGCTTTTTCTAATTTTCAGCATACTCTTTGCCCTTTGGGTACGATATGAAATCCGAAAGACCTCAAAAACCGAAGAAGAAAGCAATGCCGGTTTTATCGAGCGTGAGCAGCGCGCAAACTTTGTGCGAAAAGCGGATATAAGCGCTCTTGACTACATTAGGGTTCCGCTGGACTCCCTTCCCTTTTCAGGCGGCTTTGCCGAAGTAAAGGCATCCTACAGCCTTCCTTCATCCATCTCCGAAGCTGTCAGGGCTGAAATTATGTCCTGCGAAAAAGCGGTCATCTCCATAAGCAATAAAAAAATCTTAAATCTCGGCGGCATAAGCAATACGGATATAAAGTTTCAGTACGGCGCAGCCAACCTGCCCGTGCTTATGCAGTATGATGAGAATTTCGCAAAACTCTCAAGAACTCTTGCAAAATGGGCAAGACTCCTCTTTGAAGAAGATGAATTTGACGCTGCCGAAAAAATCCTCACTTTTTCCGTAGCCTGCAAGAGCGATATTGAAGAAGTTTTTATAATGCTTGCCAAAATCTACAGAAAAAACGGAAATGAACTCGGCATAAGCGGTCTTGTTTCCGCCTGCGACTGTTTTGATGAATTCCGCAGACAAAATATCATAGACAACATCACTTCCATCTAATCATTTTATAATAATACCTGTATACATACAATAGGATTTTTGTATGAAATTATGCCCGATTATTGCAAAAACCTATGCATAAATACTGCAATCAAACCGCTACAGTTCCTAACAGGCATTATTCCTTTACGGCATGTTATTTTAAAATTGTGGCAATACTGTGTTAACGCTTACTGCCGCCTTTGGCATAGGGGCAAAGTTCCGAAAGGAAACAGTCTTCACATTTAGGCTTTCTTGCGGTGCAAATTTCTCTGCCAAGCGCTATAATATCCAGATTCCATACTATCCAGACTTCCTCGGGCAGCTTTTCCATAAGTTCATACTCCGCTTTTACGGGATCCTCCGACACAGTTATTCCAAGCCTTTTTGAAACCCTTTTAACATGTGTGTCTACGACCACGCTCGGTATATTGAAAATATTTCCCCTTACCACATTGGCGGTCTTTCTTCCGACTCCCGGCAACGCTGTGAGTTTCTCGATTTCTTCCGGCACTTCTCCTCCGTATTCACTTACCAGCACCTTTGCACAGGCTATTATATTCTTTGCCTTGTTATGATAAAATCCGGTAGAATGTATGGCTTTTTCCATATCCTCAAGATTTGCGTCCGCAAAATCCTCCACCGTCCGATATTTCTTAAATAAATCTTTAGTCACTATATTTACTCTCGCATCGGTACATTGGGCACTTAAAATAGTCGCAAAAAGCAACTGCCATGCATTTTCATGTTCAAGATAAGTTCTGCTCTCTCCGCCATATCGTTCTATAAGTCTTTTTATAATCTCAGCTATACGCTCCCGTTCTTTTTTAGGTACTTTTTTCTGTTTCATACAACTCCCTCTTACAAAATAACATATAATCTTTTGCGCCGTTACAGTACAATCTATACAACATATCGGAGAGTTTGCACCTAAAAATAACAGGCTTGCCTGACAGAATTATTCAAAGCTTTATCTGTTTTCCATCTGCCTCAAAGCGTATTCGTCCGTAAACCGTATGTTTTGAATATTTTTCAACACCCGATAAGGCGTAATCGGCAGTAACTGACGATATTTATAGCACCCAGCCCTTGATTAAATCCCGCACATACATTAAAATAGATGGGACACATATTTACACACGCACCTAGGGAGAAAATGATGAAAAAAATACTTATTAGAGCAGGTATCTCCCCGTTTATAGATATTCCTGTAAAAGAAATCATTCAGTTTAACAGGATAGGCGACAATGTCGGCAACCTTGTCTATCTGTACTCCGTTATGCGGACTTTGATGACGGATGATGATGTGGAGATAATTCCTACCTACTACAGAGTCAATTCGCTGAATGCGGAGGAAATCAACGAGAAATATGACGCCTTTGTAATCCCGCTCGCCGATGCAATCAGAAACAGTTTTGTAGGCGAAATGCAGGGATTGACCAAGCTTATCAGAAAACTTACTATTCCCTGTTATGTAATAGGCATTGGAATACGGGCGGATTTTGAGCATGACAAAAAAGGAATTAAATTTGCCTACGATGATGTAGCATACGAATTTATCAAGGCTGTGCTCGAAAAATCTGCAATGGTCGGACTTCGCGGAGAAGTCACGGGCGACTATCTTAAGTCACTCGGTTTTACTCCGGAGAAAGACTTTACCGTCATCGGATGTCCTTCCTTTTATGCCTACGGCAAGGACCTCAATGTAAAGGATTTGGAGCTTAACGAAAATTCTCGGATAGCTATAAACAACAGCGTTTTGGCAAAGAAAAATATTCAGGAGTTTTTAAGAAATACCTGTAAGAAGTACCGGAATTATTCCTATTTTCCGCAGCGCATTGACGAGCTTAAAACCCTTTACCTCGGCTATGATTACGAACATAAAACCAAAAATTCTCTCTATCCCGACAATATACGCTGCGATGTTTACAAAGAGGACAGGGTTAAATTTTATACACATGTCTACGGCTGGCTGAAGGACTTGTCCACAAACAGCATAAGCATAGGTCCGAGGCTTCATGGAAATGTGGCTTCCGTGCTGGCGGGAACTCCTGCGCTTTGGATAGTGCATGACGCAAGGATGAAGGAGCTTGCAGAATACCACAACCTTTCCTGTGTTTATGCCCACGATATTACTGAAAAAGACAGCATAGACACAGTTCTGGACAGGGTTGATTTCAAATCCGTATTAAAGGGGCATGACCTTAGATTTGAGCATTATGTAGACTTCCTTAACAAAAATGAACTCCCTCATATCTTTGATAACTATCAGAATCCTGAATTTGCACCGTTTGACAAAAGACTTGAGGAACTTCAGGTGCCTGAAAAGGATTATAGCGTGAAGTCCGTTTTAAAATGTGAGCATCAGGAGCTTATAGAACGCTTCAGAGATCAGTACGAATCACTCGGGATTAATAAATCCGGTATTTACTGCGAAGAAGACGACTTTCAGACCGAGTATGATTTTATGAGAGAAAATCTTTTAAATACTTCCAAAGAGCTGAATGCGACAAAATCGGAACTGTCAAAAACAAAGAAGCACCTGGAAGAAGCCACCAGAAGCCCCGGCTATCTGCTAAGGCGCAAACTGGCAAGGCTTGTTAAAGGCAACAAGTAAGCTCCGCTCACTCAGTTTATATCAATAACATAATATTCATTTTAGGAGGTTACCTCTATGTGGACAAGAGAAGAATTGAAAGCAAACGGTCAGATTGCCTTCAGGAGAAATTATGCTCCTTCCGTACTGGCAGCCCTAGTTCTGGCATTTTCCATAGGCACTTTGGGAAATTCAAGCTCGGGGAGCAGAACCGGCATCGACCTGTTCAGCGGAGAATCCATAGGAAGCATTATTGCAAGACTTGCACTCGTCCTCGGACTTTTAATCGTTACCCTTGTAATAGGAGTGGTATTAAAAATTTTACTTTTTAATCCGCTTTCCGTCGGATGCTATAGATTTTTTATACTGAACCGTACTTATGAAACGAGCCCGAGAGAGTTGTTTTTCCCTTTTAAGAGCAACTATTTAAACATTGTTAAAACCTTGTTCCTAAGGGATATCTTCCTTTTTCTCTGGACCTTGCTTTTGATAATTCCGGGAATTATCAAGTTTTACGCATATCGTATGGTGCCGTATATTTTAGCTGAAAATTCGAATATAGACAGTTTTGAAGCTATTAAGATTTCAGAAAGTATGATGTACGGAGAGAAAATAAACGTGTTTATCCTTGATCTGAGCTTTATACTTTGGGAACTACTTTCAGCCGTTACCTTCGGCATTGCCGGCGTATTCTATGTAAATCCGTATAGATTTGCTACGGAGGCTGAACTGTACGCCGCCCTTAAACAGAAAAACTATCCGGGCTATGAGGATAACTATCGCAGCTATTAGCGCAAGAATGGTGGATTTTATGACTAAATTCAGACATTTGTTCGACTACGGCAAGGTTATATATGAAGCGACCGCCTACGGCGGCAGCGACCTGGAGATTATAGACAGAACCGAAGAAGGCGAATCAATCCGCCTTCTTCTTGTAGACGGAGCGAGGGAGTCCGCTACCTTCAACAAGCAAGGGCATCGGTATGACCTCGTTTTCAAATACTCCATATATTTCAACGATGTTTTTGAAATAAATCCCGCACTTAAAGACTGCCTTCTTATAGGCGGAGCGGGCTTTTCTTACCCCAAATATCTTATAAGCCGTTTCCCCGACAAAACTCTGGATGTGGTCGAAATAGACGGAGAAATGGTCAAGCTTGCCTTTAAATATTTCTATCTTGAAGAACTTTACAACGACTACAATCTATACGAAAATAATCGACTGAATATCTATGTAATGGACGGACACACCTATCTTGCAACTACCCCAAAAAACTATGATGTAATCTTTAATGATGCCTATATTTCCGACATACAGGATGAAAGACTTCTCGCATCCTGCACTATCGAACTTGTAAAAAACCGTCTGAATACAGACGGTATATATGTAGTGAATATGATTACCGCCGCCGCGGGGACCGGTTCTTATCCGCTTTTTGAAGAACTTGCCCTGCTCAGACGGTATTTTAAGTATGTAACGCTTAAGCGCTGCCGCGACGATGTGCCTGCTACCGAAAGGCAGAACTGCCTGATTTTTGCTTCAGACAGTCCTCTCTAAAATTCCACGTCATCAGGATTGTGAGCATGTCCGCCTACAAATTCAAATTCCGTAAGCAGTTTTTTATCTTCCTCCTCAAACCTTATATAAACCAGATTTTCAGCCATTCTGTCAGGAGAAAGCGTCTTAGGAAGCGGGATTATTCCGCTCTCTCTCAGAAAAGAAATACACAGCCCTGCCGTTGTTGTGCCGTATTTTTCCGCCATTTCCGCAAGCCTCTTATCCTTTAATAACTCTCCTGTTCCAAGCGGACTATATCCCTCCGTTATTATACCGTTCTTAGAGTTGTAGGTGCAGACCTCCTTTTGCATATAGCCTATGTGCACCTCTATCTGATTTGCATAGGGCAGGATTTTTGCCGTTCTTTTAAGCTCCTCTATATGATGCGGAAGGAAGTTGCTCACACCTATATTCCTTGCTCTTCCGCTCTCCTTAAGCTCTTCAAGCGCTTTCCATGTTTCGGCATTAACCCTCTCCGGCTCTTTGTAACGCTTTCTGTTTGCAGGCCAATGGATAAGGTAGAGGTCTATATACCCTAAATCCAAATTTCTCATAGATTTGTCGAACGCCTTAAAAGCCTTGTTGTAGCTGCGGTTTGTATTCCAAAGC
>JBHADN010000190.1:0-6756 GCA_041855085.1 Catonella sp. | reverse complement strand
GGCTAAATGCCTGTAACATACATTAACTATTATCTGTTTTAGGAGGAGGATGTCATGGCTGTAAGAAAGAATGTTAAAGAGGATATTATCGCAGGTGTTGAGATTGAAACATATTTTGAGTTCAACGGCATTCAGGTTAATTCGGAGGACATGGTAGAGAGAGCAAGAGAGGCATATCTGGCAGAGGGGAACAAGATAGAAGATGTAAAGTCCGTTAAAATTTACATCAATGCCAACGAGCGCAGGGTTTATTATGTAGTAAACGGTAATGCGGAAAACAAATTTATTGAGTTTTAACAATGTCTTAAAGCTGTAAAGGATGTTTGCCGCCCGCAGTAGTCGGCTTCAGCCGGCTTTTGGCAGGGGAGGGAAAGACAGGGGTGGTTTGAGACGGATGTTATCACGATTACAATAAATTGTGTCTGCTACAATATGGTTTAGTAAACATAAAAGGACTGCCGTGGGGGTAGTTCTTTTTTATGTTATATGAAATACACAGCCGCGTCGGAAAATGTGCGGCACACAGAGGATATTTATATACATTAAATGAAAAATGGTGGATTGAAATGAACAAAAAGGTACTTAAAACATTAGAGTTTGACAAAATATGTGAAAGGCTTGCGGATTTGGCTTCTTCCAAAAAGGCAAAGGAGAGGATAAAAGAGCTTGAGCCTATGACGGATATAGAGGAAATAAAAGAGGCGCAGAGGGAAACGGCGGATGCTCTTGCAAGACTGTACCAATCGGGGCATATTTCTTTCTCAGGGCTTGCAGAGGTAGGAGATTCGCTTATAAGGCTGGAGGTGGGCGGAACTCTCAGCATGGCTGAGCTTATGGCTATAAGCAGGGATTTGGATGTTACGCTGAGGGTAAAAAATTTCGGGGCAAAGAGGGACGGCTCTCTGCCGGATGACTCTCTTTCCGAGAGATTTTCTCTGCTTGCTCCGCTTTCGCCTGTTAACAACGAGATAAAACGCTGTATAATTTCAGAGGATGAAATGGCGGACGATGCGAGTCCTGGGCTTAAAAATGTAAGGAGAAAAATAGAGTTTACAAACGCAAAGATAAGAGAGCAGCTTGACAGTCTGGTTATATCCGCATCCGAAAAGGGGTTGCTGCAAAATAACAAGGTAACTATGAGGGACGGCAGATATTGCATTCCTGTTAAAAATGAGCATAGAGGAAAGGTAGAGGGCTTAATTCATGACCAGTCCTCTACCGGCTCTACGGTTTTTATAGAGCCTGCCATAGTGGTAAAGTACAATAATGAGCTGAGCGAGCTTATGCTTGAGGAAGCAAAGGAAATAGAAAAGGTGCTGGCTCTGCTCTCAAATGAAACGGCGGGGCATATAGAGGAAATAAAATATAATTTAAAAACGCTTGCGGCACTTGATTTTATATTTGCAAAGGCGGAGCTTGCAAAAGAGATGGGAGCAACCGAGCCTGTGCTTAACCCGGAAAGAAGGATAAATATAAAAAAGGGCAGACATCCTCTTATAGACAAAAAAACAGTTGTTCCTATAGATATAAGCCTCGGAAAGGATTTTGAACTGCTTGTCATAACAGGACCGAATACAGGAGGTAAGACGGTATCTCTTAAAACTGTAGGGCTGTTGACTCTTATGGGGCAGTCGGGACTTCATATACCTGCCTTTGACAAGTCGGAGATAGGAATATTTAATGAAATATATGCGGATATAGGCGATGAACAGAGCATAGAGCAGAGCCTTTCGACATTTTCATCGCACATGGTTAACATAGTAAGTATATTGAAGGAGGCGGACAGCAGAAGTCTGGTACTTTTTGATGAGCTGGGGGCAGGCACGGATCCTACGGAGGGTGCGGCACTTGCGATGGCTATACTTGCGGATTTGCAGGGCAGAGATGCCAGAGTAATGGCGACAACTCACTATAGCGAGCTGAAGGTTTATGCCCTTACTACAAAGGGAGTTGTAAATGCAAGTCTTGAGTTCAGTCTTGAAACCCTTATGCCTACTTATAGAATACTTATAGGTATACCGGGTAAAAGTAATGCCTTTGCCATATCCCAAAAGCTCGGACTTCCTGAGGAAATTATAAACGACGCTTCAAACAGAATAGATACCAACGACAAGCGCTTCGAGGATGTTATAGCGGAGCTGAACCGAAGCAGGAAGTTTATAGAAGAGGAAGAAGAGAGGATAAAGAAAAGAAGGGCGGAGATAGAGAAAGAGAAGAGGGAACTGGAAACGGATGTAGAAAAGCTTGCCGAAAAAAAGGAAAGCCTTATAGCGGATGCGAAGCGTGAGGCGGCAAAAATTCTTTCCGAAGCTAAGGAAATGGCTGACGAGTCCATCAAAAAGTATAATAAGTGGGGTATGGGCGGAGGAACAGCCAGAGAGATGGAGGATGAGCGCAGCAAACTTAGAGAAAAAATAGATGCAGTATCAAAAGGAAGCGGAATAAGGGCAAAAGAAAGCCTCAGAAACAGGGTAGGAAACAAGCCGCTTCATATAGGAGATATGGTCTTGGTACTTACTATGGGCGTAAAGGGAACTGTAAGTACTTTGCCGGACGCAAAAGGAAATCTCACGGTTACTATGGGGATAATGAAATCTCAGGTAAATGTAAAGGACCTTGCTTTTGTGGAGGAAAGCGGCAGCGTGGAAATCAAAAGGGATAAAAGCGCCGGAGGCGGAAGCCTTGGAATGTCCAAGGCGATGAATGTTCATATCGAGAAAAATCTTGTAGGAATGCGCTATGACGATGCAAGAGCGGAACTCATAAAATATATAGACGATGCCTACCTCGCCCATCTTCCTCAGGTAAGAATAATACATGGCAGAGGAACGGGAGCGCTTAGAACTATGGTAAGGGAGTACCTGAAAAAGTGTAAGTATGTGAAAAGCTTCAGAGATGGAGAGTATAATGAGGGAGGAAACGGAGTGGCGGTAGTTACTTTTAAGTAGGGGCTGTCAAGAAGATGTAAAGGCGGAAAGCTGGAGGCTTTCTGCTTTTGCATTTTAAAGTTTTTTAAGGAAGGATAGGTTACGGGAGGTAAATATCCTATTGATTAGTTGGCGGGAATTATATTATACTGCTGTATATGGTTCATTTTATTATGTCATAGGAAAATCCTTGCTCCATACAGGAAAGAATATAGATGTTATTATGCTTTGAGGTATTATGCAGGAAAGATAACAGTTGGATATCGCTTAGATAAAGTTCGGAATTTCGGCGGGATACTTAAAGCGGTACTGCACTTAGCGTTTATGGAGGTATCGGCATGTTAATAGAAATATCAATTATCTTAGTTTATTTATTTTGTGTTGTTATCCAAAACTCCCGGTTGGGTTATCCTTTATTTTCGTCAGTATCTTTGCTTGTGGACTTATCAATGTTTATCCAGGTGTTAATACTGGTGGCGGTATTTTTTGTAATAAGAAGCCTGAGGGAGATGTATAAAAATGAGAGATTTAAATGCAGGATATTATTTTTAATAGCCGGCACATTGATTGCGGTAATAAATTCAATGCTATCGGCAGACGGTGAGGCAGAGGCATTCACATACTTATTACTTTATTCGCTGCCGGTATTTTATTGCAGTATAATCAGTATATTTTTTACAATGATATTTAGGAGGCATTAAAAAATAAATCAAAAACCGCTTAATCTTGAAAAAAGGTAAAAGATATGGTAAAGGTAAAAAATCTTTCAAAAACAATTAAAAACGGCAAGGCTTCAATAGATATACTAAAGAATATCAATTTGGAAGTAAATGCAGGGGAGATACTGTCCATAATGGGACCAAGCGGTTGTGGGAAAAGTACTTTGCTTGGGATAATGGGTGGGATAGATAAGCCGGATAGAGGGAAAGTGCTCATAGGAGAAACCGATTTATATGCGCTGAAGGATGAAGCTCTTGATAAGTTTAGAAATGAAAATATAGGAATAATTTTTCAAAATCATTGTCTGGTGGAAGAGTTATCACTTATAGACAATATAGAGCTTCCGATAATATTTAGTGAAAAAAAGGAGAACTTCGGTAATGCAATAGCCGAACTCATAGAGTTCTTAGGACTTGGAGGAAAGGAAACTCTGTACCCTGCACAGCTTTCAGGAGGAGAGAAACAAAGGGCGGCAATAGCCAGGGCTTTGATAAATAGTCCTAAAGTGCTCATCGCAGATGAGCCGACCGGGGCTCTCGACAGCTTTAACAGCAATAATATCTTAAATTTATTTAGAGATATGGTTAATAAATTTAAAATAAGCATTATAATTTCTACACATGATTATCATGTATCGGAGGTTTCGGATAGGCAGATAAAGATGCTTGATGGAGAATTGTATGAAGCTTAGTAAATGCTGCTCTTTATATTGTAAATTGTTTGGCAGGAAAAACAACCAAAATATCATTATAATTTTTATTCTGACCATTGCTTTCAGTACATTGGCACTTCTTTTATTTATCACTTCACTTTCGGAAGAACTGTATAAGGCAGCTTCAGGAAGCAACGATTTTACCGTAAGTATACTTGACACCTATGGGAGAAGCATAGAAAGTCCCAAACTTGCTTCTTATATAGAGAGTTTAAGTAAAAAAGCTGAGGTTTCTACAGAAAGATTTCTACCGATTAAAAATAATATAGGAAAAGAAGAGAAGCAGATTATACTTAGAATATCAGATAAATATGCGGGAGAAACCTGTGTATTAAGTGTGCAGGCAGCTAATAAGCTTAAGCTGAAAGAAGGCAGTAATCTGTTTCTTGATGTTTTAAATAAATCTCTTACAGTAACAAGAATTGAGCCTTGTGATTCCAACTTTGAGGACATGGTTTTGGTGGGCTATGTAACTGTGGGGAATGAAAATATTGACGAACTAAAAATTTTTTTTAATGACAGTGAGATTATTTCAAAGTGTAATTTAGGGATAAATATTAGAGGAAAAGTTGATGAAAAATCAGTATATAATGATATAAAAGATATTTTTGATGAAGAAGGTAAAAAATCTTATATTATACAGATGTCTACAAAAGAAGCGGTACTTGATAGTTTTAAAAACACATTAAAATCGGGAGAGAATGTACTTAAAATTTTTATAAATATAAATGCAATAATTGCGGTAATGGGCATAATGGCAATACTTTATTTAAAAGAAAATGCTGTTAAGGCAAAGGTTACCATAGCCAGAATATATGGAGTGAGCAAAAAAGTATTAAGGCTGTTTGCCATCTTTGACACGCTGTCTATTACTCTTGTTGCATCTGCTTTTGCAATGATAATAGGGGCGATGCTGTTTGTGTATTACTCCGGAACTTTTTTGGCGGTTAAGATACCTGCTTCCACTCTGTCAGGTGTGGGTTTGGCTATATTTTTAAAAATCTTCTTGTTGTCAGTTTCGATAGTTCTTTTATTGCATTTGGGTATGTATGAGAAAATATATAAGCTTAAAATAGCTGATGAATTAAGGGAAAGGAAAACTTTAACAGTAAAAAAATATATTGATAAATGGCAAATCTTCGGAATAACATTGTATATTGCTGTAAGTATGTCTATTTTCAGGGAGATAAATCCGTTTATATTTATAGGCATTTTTATAATTATTATCTTCAACCTGATATTCAGACTTGGTTTTAGCCCGGTTTCTTTTATTTCCGTTAAGAAGAACAGTATATTCAAGTTAGCTTTATTGCTCATCAAAAGAAGGAAAGTGCATAATTCAATTCTCGGAACGGCAATAGTAGCGGTAAGTATGCTGGTAATAGTGCTCTACAATATTTTGCTTGGGGTGGAGAATTATTATGAGAATTTATGGACAGGTACTCAGGGGTTTAATGTGTGTGTTACTGAAGCGGATGTAAATTCCGATAAGTTTGAGGGAACAATTTCTGAGAAAGGGATAGCATATTTTAAGGCTTTTAACAAATCTTTTCAGTTTGAAGGGGATGAAAGCAAATATTACAGTATAGCAGTTTTTAGAGATAATGAAGGACTTGGCAGGGAAAAGGTTCCTCCTAAAGGTTCATTCTATGCAAACAGATATTTTTGCTATATTGCAGGGATAAGTGGAAATGATAAGTATAAGTTTTTTGGCAGGGAACTTAGTTTAGAGGGAGATGTGGTTGATATGCCAAATACTCCGGCAGCCTATACAGTTGCGCTTAATTATGATGATGTCAGGGAGTACATAGATAACAGTTTTCGTAAGAATATTCTTGTGACAGCAGATAAGGCTGATAAAGAAGAACTGGAGCGAATGGCAAAGGAAGCGGGAACAGAAATGGTAAGCGTGGACTCATATATTATGATATATAAGGAAGGACTGTACCCGTACATTGTATTCATATATATTACCTGTATTTTAATGTTTTTAACCCTGATATGCGTAATAGGTATAATGAGTTTTGTGCTTTTTACTTCAAGAAAAAGGGAATTTACACTATACAGGACGATAGGGGCAGGCAGAAAAGATATAGGAAGATTGGTTATATTTGAAAATATAATTATTGCAGTAGCGGCAGTACTGAATACTATGATTTTTCAGACGCTTCTTTTAAATGGATTGAGTTTTCTTGCATTTAAGAAGGCGGTTTATCTGCCGCCTGTTTACATTTCCATAGGAATAACGGGAAGCGTTATTTTGTTGGTAACCGGGATAACGATTGCTGCGTTTATGAGTTTGAAAAAAAGTGATATGATAGAATTGCTCAGAATGGAAGATTAGAGGAGATTATAATTTGCAACAGAAAATGACGGTGTGATGCAGAAGTTGATGCT
>JBHADN010000189.1:0-10798 GCA_041855085.1 Catonella sp. | reverse complement strand
TGTAAAGAGGTAAATTTATTCGGTTTGGAAAGTCCCGAAACCCGCATAAATACTGGGGTTTTCTTACTTGTCGTTCGGTAAGGACTTCATTGTCGGGAAAAGCAGTACATCTCGTATGGACGCGGAGTCCGTGAGCAACATCACGAGCCTGTCAATTCCGTAGCCTATGCCTCCCGTCGGCGGCATACCGTACTCAAGAGAAGTCAGGAAATCCTCATCCGTATGATTTGCCTCTTCATCTCCGGCAGCCGCAAGCGCATCCTGCGCTGCAAACCTCTCCCTCTGGTCGATAGGATCGTTTATCTCTGAATAGGCATTGCACATTTCCCATGAGTTTATAAAAAGTTCAAATCTCTCTACTCTGTCAGGCGCTCCCGGCTTTTTCTTTGTAAGCGGAGAAATCTCAACCGGATGATCCATAACAAAGGTTGGCTGTATCATCTTATCCTCACAAAACTCCTCGAAGAAAAGATTGATGATATCTCCTCTTTTGTGGTGGGCTTCAAACTCTATTCCTTTTTCCCTTGCCGCTTCCTTTGCCGCCTCATCGGTAATTATACCGCTAAAATCAACTCCCGAATACTCTTTAACGGCATCGAGCATTGTAATTCTCTTGAACGGCTTACTGAAATCAAATTCGATTCCGTTATAGGAGATGACTGCACTTCCGCAAACCTTTTCCGCAAGATATCTGAACATCTCTTCCGTAAGGTCCATCATTCCGTTGTAATCCGTATATGCCTGATAGAGCTCCATAAGCGTAAACTCAGGATTATGCCTTGTATCCACGCCTTCATTTCTAAATACTCTTCCGATTTCAAAAACTCTTTCAAATCCTCCTACTATAAGCCTCTTTAAATAAAGCTCCAAAGATATTCTGAGCTTTCTCTCTTCATCCAGCGCATTATAATGCGTGTAAAAAGGTCTGGCTGCCGCACCGCCCGCATTTTCAACAAGAAGCGGAGTTTCAACCTCCATAAAGTCTTTCTCTGCGAGAAATGAGCGAATCTCCTTAAGTATCTTCGACCTTTTCTCAAAGGTTTCCCTTACATCCTGATTCATAATAAGGTCAAGATATCTCTGACGATATCTTGCTTCCGTATCCCTTAAGCCATGATATTTTTCAGGAAGCGGTCTAAGGCTCTTTGTCAGCAAACTGAGTTCTTCGGCATGCACCGATATTTCTCCCGTCTTAGTCTTGAATACATAGCCTTTTATTCCCACTATATCGCCGATATCAAGCTTCTTAAAATCCGCATAATTCTCTTCTCCGAGAGAATCTTTCGACACATAGCACTGTATATTTCCGTATCTGTCCGAAATATTGCAAAAGCTTGCCTTTCCCATAATGCGCTTAAACATTATCCTTCCGGCAACGCTTACCGTCTTATTTTCAAAATTTTCAAAGTCATTTTTTATATCAACAGAATGATAGTTTACATCAAATTTAGTTACAACAAACGGATCTTTCCCCGACTCTCTCAGAGCCACAAGCTTATCCTTTCTAATTTCAAACTGTTCGTTCGTATCTACGGCTTGATTTTCCTGCGCCACTTTTCTTTCTCCTTACTCGTCAATCTTAACTACCTTATACTTAAGTATTCCTGCCGGAACATTCACTTCAACTACATCTCCCGCCTTTGCTCCGGTAAGAGCCTTTCCAACTGGAGATTCGTTGGAAATCTTTCCATCTAGGCTGTTTGCCTCCGTTGCACCTACAAGTCTGCAGGATATCTCCTCATCAAATTCCATATCAAGCAGGGTAAATGTAGAACCGAGGTTTATTTTCCCTTTTTCTGCGTCTTTTACAAAAAATACTTCCGCGTCTTTGAGGATTTTTTCCAGTTCTTCAATCCTTGCTTCTATATCGCGCTGTTCGTCCTTTGCAGCGTCGTATTCGGCATTTTCGGAAAGATCTCCCTGCTCTCTTGCCTCTTTTATCTTTTCTGCTATTTCGCGTCTGCGGTTTACCTTGAGGTTGTGAAGCTCACTCTCAAGCTCCCCCAATCCCTCACTAGTCATCACATTTTTAGCCATAATTACCCCCTCTTATTGTATACTGATGCTTGAAGTAACTAACAAAAAAGCACTCCAACGCGAGTGCTTTGTCACAACTGGGCTATAAGGATTCGAACCTTAGATCGCGGAGTCAGAGTCCGCTGCCTTACCGCTTGGCCATAGCCCATCAACAACGAAATAGATTATAGCATACTCGCCTTGTAAGTACAAGTGTTTTTCATATTTTTTCAGATTTTGTATATATTGTATATTCCAAACGCTTTTTAGATAAATTTTTTGTTATTTTATGCTAAGGATTGCAGCTTTTACAAGGCTTATATCCCCTGTCTATTAGTTCATTCCTGCTTCCTTTAAACTCAAGCGTATTCTTCTTTTTTATGCTTTTTACAGCCTTACAGCCGACAAGATGAAATTTTTTCGTGTTTTTATTGGCAATGAAGCTGTATGTATTGGGGTTCTCAACTGCCTCTTTATCCGTTTCTAAGCTTTTCGGCTTTGGGGTTACTATCTGCCTGCTGCTGCCGTCCCTGTAGTCAATCTCTATTCCCGGCTGTACATTATAGCAGTATACATTGAAACAAATCCCCCTGCCGCCGTCCTCAACTGATTTTGCCTCCATCTGAACACCGTCAGCCAAGAGATTATCCCCCTTAAAAACAGGGGTTACTCTATATAATACGCTGTTCCCTGTCCTCTGTACATATTCCGCCACCTTAATTTCAAAGGGCAGCATCCCCTCGACATTCATATATCTTGTGCCTGTGATGAGATTCTTTTCATTCGCATTTTCTCCCGCCAGGCTGTACGCTATAAGATGACAGCGGTTGTACAAATACCTGTCTTTTATAATGTCGTACTTAATCGTATGCCAACCGCTGGGCTTTATGCTCCCGATAGAGCCGCGTTTTTCGTCCGGCATAGTTCCCCTGCCGATAAGAGCAAAGGCAGCACCGCTTCTGCCCAAGCCGTCAAGCTCACTGTAAGTTTCAAAAGGTGCATATTCCCTTTCCTCAAATTCGGGCACATTGTTATTTATTACCGTATATGGAGAGCCTTTGTAAACAGGTACGGTATAAATATTCTCCGCAGTATCATTCTCTTTTATTTCTACAGCCTGCGGAAAATTAAGCTTTTCCTGCCCGCGCTCCGCATCCTTTACATTAAATACGGCAAAGAAAGCGACAAACAGCAGTAAGACTGTAAGCTTCTTGTTTTTCTTTTTAAACATAGTCTACCTTCATTTCACTATAAAGAACTTTTGTTCGGAACTTTTGTTTGTATTGTATCATGTATCCGCGGCATTTGCAAGCTTTTTTGACAATCCGGTAAATCTGTACTATTGCCCTTGACTATTCATTTTTCTGAGATATTATATAAATAAAACTTTAAAATACAACAGGAGGAGTTATGCGGGCGGTAATCACAGGTGCAAGCAGCGGAATAGGAATTGAATTTGCAAGACTTCTTGCCATAAACGGCTACGATTTGATAATATCTGCAAGGAGGGCTGACAGACTGAACGCCCTGAGAACCGTATTGCAGAAAAAATACGGCGTGAGTGTGGAGGTTTTTACAGCCGATTTGTCCGAAGTTTCGGAAGTTAAAAGGCTTTCCGAATATTGTTTCAGTCGCAAAACCGATGTACTTATAAATAATGCAGGATTCGGTACTCTCGGCTCTTTTCACAATGTGTCGGATACAGACACCGCAAATCTTATAAATACGAATATATCTGCTCTTACTTTACTGACAAAGGCATTTATAAATACACAGGAAGATGGATATATATTAAATGTAGCGAGCGTGGCAGCTTTTATGCCCGGTCCTTTTCTTGCTTCCTACTATGCGTCAAAGGCTTATGTACTGAGCTTTTCAGCCGCGGTAAATGAAGAACTTAAACAATCCGATAAAAATATATCTATTACAACTCTCTGCCCCGGCCCTATGAAAACCGAGTTTTTTAAAAATGCCGGCGCAAGTAAGGAATTTGCTACCTCCACTCCGAGAAACTGCGCCAAAAGAGGGCTGAATGCTATGTTTGGCAGACGCAATCTGGTGTTCTCCGACACGCTTATAAGTCTTGCCGCACTTTCTACAAGGTTTGCTCCGCTTTCTGTTCTTGCAAAGATAAGCGGAACGGTACAAAGGAATAAATTTCTCGACTAAAATCAGTCCGTCTTCGACAAATACCGAAACTGCCGCAGCGAAACGCTGCGGCAGTCATATTATATCTATTAACTCTCAATAGGTGCACAAGCCTCTCCAAGCCATTCCAGTACTTCTCCGTCAAAATGCGGCGAAAGCTTTTCAAACACCAGTTCGTGGTATTTATTTATCTGCTCTATATCTCTTTTTTCAAGCCATTTAACATCTATAGCCTCCTTATCGATAGGAGCATAGGTTACCGTTTCAAAGCACATGAACTGTCCGTACTCGTTTTTAATATCCTTTTTGCAGAGCAGCTCATTTTCTATTCGTATTCCATGGCTGTTTTCTATATAAACTCCCGGCTCATCGGTAGTTATCATCCCCTCTTCAAGAACCGCCGAGTCATTTCTTTCAGGCACTATCCTCCATCTGAAACCGTTTGGGGCTTCATGCACATTCAGCAGATAGCCTATGCCATGACCTGTTCCCGACCTGTAGTCTATGCCTATATTCCAAAGCGGCGCTCTGCAAAGTATGTCTAAATTCATGCCCGTACAGCCGTACAGAAATTTTGCATTCATAAGATTCATATGCCCCTTAAGCACAAGAGTGTAATCCCTCTTCCACTCTTCTTTTACATCCCCCAGAACTATAGTTCTGGTAATATCGGTAGTTCCCTCGTAATACTGCCCGCCGGAGTCTACAAGAAACAGTCCCTCCGGCTTAAGCTCGCCGTCATGCTCCGGTGTTGCCGAATAGTGCATCATTGCTGCATTTTCGTTGTATGCGGCGATAGTATTGAAAGACGGTTCTATAAATCCCTCCTGCTCCCTTCTTGCCGCCTCCAGATAATCACTTGCACTCATTTCCGTTATTTTAAGCTTTCCTACATTCTTTTTCAGCCAATACATAAACTTGACCATAGCCACACCGTCTTTGATATGAGCATTTTTAATATTTTTTATTTCTACCTCATTTTTCTTTGCTTTTTCAAGAATAGTAGGGTTTACTCTGTCCTTTTTCTCCACCGTATCGGGAAGATTGCTGTATATGGCATAATTAACCTTTCTTTCGTCAAGCATTATCCTCCTGCAGCCTCCAAGTTCCTTTACATAACCGTATATCTCACTATACGGCTTAATCTCCACATTGTTCGCGGCAAATTCTTTTCTGAGCACATCATTCAGCACTTTTTCATTTAAGAATATAACCGCTTTGTCTGAAAATATGATGCTGTATGAAAGTACGACAGGGTTGCAGGGAATGTCATCTCCTCTCATATTGTACAGCCATGCTATATCGTCAAGCGAGGTAAGTACAAAGGCATCCGCCCCCTCCTCCACCATAGTTTTCCTTACAAAACAAAGCTTGTCCGCAGAACTTCTGCCTGAATATTTCTCCTCAAGGAAAAATGCGGGCTTGGCTGAAATCTCAGGTCTGTCTTTCCATATAGCGTCCACCAGGTCTTTTTCATATTTGATTACGGCATTTTTAGCCGAAATTGCCTTTTTCAGTTTAAGTCCGAACGAAGCATTTACAACTCTGCCATCAAATCCCAACACTCCGCCTTCTCTTATGTTGTCCTCAATATATTTTTCAATCGAAGGCACATCCTCAGCGCCCATACGCATAAGCTCTATACCGCTGCCTGAAAGCTCTTTCTCCGCCTGTATGAAATATCTGCCGTCCGTCCAGAGTGCCGCCCTCTCCAATCCTACAAGCAAAGTACCCGCCGAACCTGTGAAGCCTGACATATATTTTCTCGCCGCAAAATGCTCTCCTGCGTATTCCGACTCGTGAAAATCGGCAGTAGGTATTAAGTACAGATCCATACCCTCCTCAGCCATCGCCGCCCTTAATTTTACAAGTTTTTCTTTTATATTCATACATCCTCCAAGTATCTTGATTTCCGGACCGGTCCGGTTCTGATTTTATTCGTATACATTATACTCGGATATTGCCGCAATAATCAAGGGATTGGACAAAATTTGCAGATTGAGCGCCGTAATATCCGTTTTACATAAACTTGTCTATTACATTATTTTCTGCTAAAATTAACAAAAACAATTTCAGGAGGCTTATATGGCAGGTTCAAGCTTTGGCAGTTTATTTCGTATCTCAACTTGGGGAGAATCGCACGGAAACGGGCTTGGTGTAGTGGTAGACGGTTGCCCTGCCGGGCTTCCGCTTTCAAAAGAGGATATCATGCCCTATATGGACAGGAGAAAACCGGGAACCAATTACTTTACTACGAAGAGGAAGGAGTCTGACGATGTAGAAATACTTTCCGGAATTTTTAACGGTTTGACCACGGGAACTCCGATAGCCATGCTGGTACGGAATGCGGATCAGCGCTCAAAGGATTACGGAAAGATTGCTTCTTATTACCGTCCGGGACATGCAGACTACACATTTGACATGAAATACGGTTTCAGAGATTACAGAGGGGGCGGGCGTTCTTCCGGCAGAGAAACCCTTTCAAGGGTGGCGGCAGGCGCTATAGCCGCAAAGCTGCTTAAAGAATTCGGTATAGATGTGCTTGCCTATACTCATTCCATAGGAAATATTTCTCTGCCCGCCGAGCTTTTGGAGCATAGAGAAAATATAACCAGGGAGTCGGTGCTGAGCAGCTCTCTCTTTATGCCTGATGCTAAAAGCACCAAAAAGGCTGAGGACTACCTCTTTGAGATAATAAAAGAGCTTAATTCTGCCGGAGGAATTGTAGAGTGCGTGGTTAAAGGACTTCCTGCCGGACTTGGAGAGCCTGTATTTGAAAAACTCGATGCAAAGCTCGGTCAGGCACTTTTTTCCATAGGAGCTGTAAAAGGAGTGGAAATAGGTTCCGGCTTCGATGCCTCCAAAAAAACGGGGCTGGAAAATAATGACTCCTTTGTATTAAATGACGGTATTGTTAAAAAATGTACAAACAACTCCGGCGGTGTGCTTGGCGGAATAAGCGACGGAGATAACCTCATAGTGAGGGCTGCATTTAAGCCTACAGCTTCAATAGCCGCCTCACAAAGAACGGTAAATAATGTTCCGGAAGAAATCGACATAAATATAGAAGGCAGACATGATCCCATAGTAGTTTCAAGGGCGGTTGTTGTTGTCGAGGCGATGGTTGCAATAACCCTTGTCGATTTGCTTATGCAAAATTCCGTATCGAAGCTGGATAATTTAAAAAAAGTGTATAAATAACTTAAATCCCCCTGCCATTTCGGCAGGGGGGGACTTTTTACTTCTCTATTTTATTTTTTACAAATCTATACCAAAGTGTACCTGTAATGCAGATGGATGAATATGCGCCGCAGATAAGTCCTACGATTATAGGCAGCGAAAACTCTTTTACGGAGCTCACACCCATTACATAAAGCACAACCACCATTATAAGTGTGGTAATAGTTGTATTTATACTCCTTGAAAAGGTCTGCGTAATACTCTTATCCACAATGTCCGCAACAGTTTCTTTTCTGCTCTTTTCCGCCAAGTTCTCCCTGATACGGTCAAAGATTATTATGGTTGCATTGATGGAGTAACCTACTATAGTAAGCATACAAGCTATAAATGTGTTTCCCACATTCATTCTCGTTATTGCATAAAAAGTTGCTACTACCATTACATCCTGCACAAGAGCTATAACCGCACTTGTTCCGAATGCAATGTTTCTGAATCTTACAATAATATAAATGAGCATACAGATTGTAGCGGCTATAACGGACATAAGAGCATCCCTCTTCATCTCTCCGCTTACTGCACCTGAAATGTTTTCGTTGTTTATATTATCCTTCGACACATTATATTTTGCAACAAAACCCTCTCTAAGCTTCTCTCTTTCCTCGTCCGTAAGGTTCTTGGTCTTGATTACAATCTTATCTTCTCCGACTATCTGGGTAACATCAACATTTTCTATGCCTATCGTAGCCTTTACAAAATCACGCACCTCATCATTTCCCGGTACATTTCCGCCGTCAAAGGCAACTTCCGTAGAAGTACCGCCCGAAAATTCAAGTGCATAGTCAAATGCGCCTACTCCCCTTGAAGCGTTCAGAGCCATGGTACCGACTCCGACAGCAATTACAACAGCCGATATTATATATGCCTTAGGAGAAAATGCCAAGAAAGGCTTATTTGCTCCGTCCACCTTCATTCCAAAATACTTCTCCGAGTCAAATCCCAGATCGTACAGACTGAACAGCAGAAACTTTGTTATAAACAATGCGGTGAACATAGATATGATAATACCGAGCGCAAGTGTATAAGCAAATCCCTTTATTGTTCCCGTTCCGAAGATACCGAGCACAATAGCCGCTATAATTGTAGTAACATTACCGTCAACTATGGCTGAAAGCGCCTTTTTAAATCCTAAACCTATTGAAGAGCGGACAGATTTTCCAAGCCCTATCTCTTCCTTTATACGGGTAAAGATTATAACATTGGCATCCACCGCCATACCTATTGACAGCACTATACCCGCAATACCCGGAAGTGTAAGCGTAATCTGGAGAAGCTGCAGGAGCACCAGTTCTATAACCACATAGGCTATGAGAGCCAAGCTTGCCGCAAGTCCCGGTATCTTGTATAAAAATATCATGTAAAGAAATACTATGACAAAGCCGATAAGACCTGCAACGAGAGAGGTCTGAAGCGCCGTATCTCCGAGTTTTGCTCCTACTACGCTTGAGCGCACCTCTTTAAGTTCGAGGGGGAGAGCACCTACCCTTATTATAGAAGCAAGTCTTTCCGCCTCTTCCATACTTGCCTGCCCCAATATCTGCGCATTGCCGTCTGAAATAACGTTCTGAACAACCGGAGCGGAAATAACATTTCCGTCATATACTATGGCAATCTGCTTACCGAGATTTTCCGTTGTAGCCTGTGCAAACTTGCTCGTGCCCTTTGCGTTAAGCTCCAGCGAAACTATATACTCCAAGCCCACTCCGGCGCTTCCCTGTATGGACTGAGCCTTAGCTGTAGCTATATCTCCTCCGTCAACGGATACCTTATTGTTTTTAATCAGCTCTTCTATACTGCTGTTAAGCTTATAAGTTCCATCCGCCTGCAAAGTCATATTCCCCTCTACAGGTATGAAGTAGAGCGCTCCCGTACTTCCAAGCTGCTTGAGTACGGCATCGGCATCCGTTACATCAGGAATATCTACCACAACTCTTTTTGTGCCCTCCTGATAAACCTCCGACTCTGTACTGAATATTTCGGCACGAAGCCTCATCTTTTCTATGGTATCAGCCATCTCTGTGGCAGTAGGGTTATCCTTTACGGTTTCATAAGTAATACTTACTCCTCCCGCAAGGTCAAGGCCCCTCTTGATATTTTTTGCACTTCCTGCAACATTTCCAAATACTCCAAGGGCAACTGCTGTTAAAAGTGCTACAATTACTACATAGCTGAACAGCTTTACCTGACTGCGTCCCTTGCTTTTCATTGTTAAATCCACCTTTCTTACTTCTGCTCTTTATTTTTCAGGAGGCAAGCCTCCACGAAATCATTGTACCATCTACTCTTCTTCCGGGCAAGCTTCTTCCTTATCAAGCTCCTCCGCAACCTTAATCATTATAGCACATTCTATGCGCTTTCTCTGTAAGTCGCAGCCTATCTCATAGGTACCGTCTATATCCTTGTTGAACTTAAATGAATTTGCCGCACAGCCTCCGCTGCAGTAATATCTTGCAAAGCATTCCCTGCAATCAGGCTTTTCATATACATTCTGATGCTTAAAGGCTTCCTGCAAATCAGTTTTTGTAATCCCTTCAAATACATTTCCCAGTACAAAGTCCTCCTCGCCTACAAACTGATGGCAAGGATAGATATCCCCCCAAGGAGTCACTGCAACATACTCCGTGCCCGAGCCGCAGCCGGAAAGCCTCTTGGCTACGCAAGGTCCTCCCGAAAGATCTATCATAAAGTGAAAGAATGTAAAGCCTCTGCCCTCACGCCTTCTTTTGATATATTCCTTCGCAAGCAAATCATACTGTTCTATGAGTACGGGAACATCCTCTTTTCTTATGGCATACGGCTCATCCGGCAGAGAAACTACGGGCTCCAGCGAAATTTCGGTAAATCCCTCATCCGCCAGATGAAGGACATCCGAAGCAAAATCAAGGTTGTTTCTGGTATAAGTTCCCCTCACATAATATTCCTTTTTACCTCTTTTTGCCGCAAAATCCTTCAGCTTAGGTATGATAATATCGTAGCTGCTTCCCTTTCCGCTTCTTGTGGGCCTCATACTGTCATGCACGCACTTACGGCCGTCTATACTGAGCACTACATTGGTCATTTCCCTGTTACAGAAGTCAATTACCTCGTCATTTAGAAGAACTCCGTTGGTAGTAAGGGTAAACCGGAAATTCTTGTCATGAAGCTTTTCAAGCTCTCTTCCGTAGGCAACAAGCTTCTTTACCGTTTCCCAGTTCATAAGCGGCTCTCCGCCAAAGAAATCCACCTCAAGATTTTTTCTCTTTCCCGAGTTTTTTATAAGAAAATCAAATGCCGCCTTCCCTACCTCATAGCTCATCATTCCTCTGTCGCCCTGATATTCTCCCTCTCCTGCAAAGCAGTAACGACAGGCAAGGTTACAGTCATGCGCAATGTTTAAGCAAAGCGCCTTGACTACTGT
>JBHADN010000188.1:0-5927 GCA_041855085.1 Catonella sp. | reverse complement strand
ATATGCAAACCGAAAGCTATATTGAGAGTATACCGTTTTATGATATACTTACAAAGCCCGAGAGGGATTTGGCAAGTGAACATCTGGTAATTAAGGAGTATGGGAAAGGAGAGCTTATTCACTCCAAGGACAGCGACTGCTTGGGACTCATAAAGGTAATAAAGGGAAGTGTGCTTACCCGTATGCTTTCAGCGGAGGGCAGGGAAATAGCCCTGTACAACCTGAAAGAGGGAGATGTGGATGTACTTTCCGCTTCCTGTGTAGTTCATCAGATTACCTTTGATACCTATGTTGTCGCCAAAGAGGACACAAAACTTATAATACTTCCCTCCGCCTGCCTGTCAAAGCTTAAAGAGAACAATGTATTTGTGAGGTGCTTTGTATATGAGGCGTTGAGTGAAAGATTTTCGGAGGTTATGCATACCTTTGAGAAAATTTTGTTTGAAAGACTGGATGCCAAGGTAGCGTCATTTCTGGTGGAAAGGGCGGTGGACAGCGGTAGCAACAGCATCTTCATAACACAGGAAAAGATAGCGGAGGAAATAAATTCCGTAAGAGAAGCGGTTGCAAGAATAATACGGAAATTTGTACAGGAAGAGCTGGTAAAAACCCATAGAGGAAGGATAGAAATCCTGGATTTGGGAGGACTTAGAAGTTATATGCAGTGCCGTATGGTAGAATAAAAGGGGGATAAAATGGGAGTTTTTGATTTTCTAAAGGGCCCTGATATAAATGAGGGGCTTAGAGAGTACGAGGCGGAGCAAAGAGCGATTCTTATAGACGCGAGAGAAAAGGACGAGTATGCAGATGGGCATATAAAGGGCAGCAGAAATATACCGCTTAGTCAGTTTGCAAAAGTGGAGTCTATGCTTACGGATAAAAGTATTCCGGTATATGTATACTGTCACAGCGGGGGCAGGAGCAAAAGAATGGCGGCAGGTCTTGTGAAGCTGGGCTATCAGAAAGTTAAGGATATAGGCGGGATTATGGACTACAAGGGAAGACTTGAAAAATAAGGGCAAAAATAATCAGTAATTAACTTTGTTTCAGGAGGATATTATTATGGTAATGATGTACGGAACGGATCTTTGTCCGGATTGTTTAGCGGCAAAGGAAGCCTTTGACAGTAACGGAATAGCTTATAAGTATGTGGAGATTACAGAAACGCTGGGAGCTATGAAGCAGTTTCTTAAGCTTAGAGATACCAACGATGCATTTAAGGATGTAAGAGGCAACGGTAAAATAGGCATACCTGCGGTAATTATCAGCGCAAACGAGATAACGCTTGACTGGGAAGGCTATGTAAAGAGTGTGAAGTAGACTGCAGGCGGTTTGAATATAATTCAAACCGCCTGTTTTTGAGCTATGAGCCGATTTCCCTTCCGCTTTTAAAATATCCATCTTAGAAGATGCTTATCGGCCGTAAGTTCATCCGCTTTTCTCCCGGGCGGTACACGCATTACAATAACCTGTTAAAAAACAGCCTATATCTTATACCAGCTTTCAGGCAGCCCTCTTTCTGCAAAACAGTTTATCATTTCTTCGGTCAGGCTTACACCCTCGTTCATTTTGACTATATCTTCGGGATAAAACCAGGTACCTTCTTTAAGTTCTTCCGCATCCAAGGTAACCTCGTCGCTGCCGTCAACTTCTGCAAAAAATCCTGCAAGCAGGGAGGAAGAAGCCGACCAGGGCTGGCTCTTGTAGAAGGTTATGTTTTTAATCTTAAGTCCCACCTCCTCCAAGGCTTCTCTTGCGGCGCTTTCTTCGAGGGACTCTCCTATCTCGGTAAAGCCTGCCACCAGAGCATAGCGGTTGTAGCCCTTTCGTGCATACTTGGTAAGGAGTATGCGTCCCTTGCTTACAATGCCGACTATGACTCCGGGGCAGATTTTAGGATATACCATGTTGGAGCAGTCGGGACATTTCAGCATGCGCTCCTTATCGTCAGGAACAAGAGGTGTGCCGCATCTTCCGCAAAAGGTATTATCTCTGTACCAACAGTATAGTTGCAGGGCTGTTATAACTGCAAATGAGATGTTAAGAGGTTTAAGACTTCTGAACTTCAGCGCATTTATATAGTGAAAGTTTCGGTAGCTGCAGTCATCTGGAGAAAGAGAGGTACCTGTAAAGATATTTCTGTCCGTCAGCAGAAAAAAGTCTTTTCTATTACCCTCTATGGTTATATTAAAAAGATAGGTAAGAGTACAGGAGGTAAGGTCTGCAACTTCACTGAGTTCTTTAAAAGACGGCAGATACCATGAGGGAGAGTCTTTTGAAAGCTTGCCCGGTACGGCATTTTCAAGAGATTTTACATCTCCGTCTACCAAGCAGAGGACATTTTGCCCGTCAAAATATACTATAAGGCTGTCCTCGGAAGCCTTTAAGACGGGATTGAAGCTGTTGTTGTATACGGCATTGGAAAGTTCATGTATCATTTTATAATCCTTTCGGGAGTAAGATTTGCAAATTACAGACAACTGTATTACACATTTAAGTATATTATTAAAATGAAATATTGCAAGATTTATAGAAAATTATTCGAGAGATGTCGCGGCAGCGGCTTGGGAATAATATACTGTATACTCTGCGGACTGTAAAGGCGGCTTTGCAAACAAGAAATTATAAAATGGTTACATTAAAATATATCAATAAAATTGTTAATTTTTTCACTTCGCATTTAAATTGAAAAGTGCTATATTAGTAGTAGGGCTTAAATCAAGCCTTTGACAGGTAGATGAGTTGTACACTTTTTGATAATGGAGAGATATATGAAAAATTTTGACAAGTACCGCAAAAACTATTTTATGCCGATTGATCCCTCGTACGACTGGGTAAAGAAGGAGTACATAGACAAGGCGCCTATATGGTGCTCGGTTGATTTGCGTGATGGAAATCAGGCACTCATAGAGCCTATGAGTCTTGAAGAAAAGCTGGAGTTTTTCAAAATGCTTGTGAAGATAGGCTTTAAAGAGATAGAAGTGGGCTTTCCTGCGGCTTCTGAAACCGAGTACAATTTTATGAGAGCGCTCATAGAGAGAAAGCTTATACCCGATGATGTTACGGTACAGGTGCTTACACAGGCAAGGGAGCATATAATAAGAAGGACATTTGAGGCTGTAAAGGGTGCGCCTCATGCGGTCATACATGTGTACAATTCCACCTCGGTTGCACAGCGAGAGCAGGTTTTTGCAAAAAACAAGGATGAAGTAAAGCAGATAGCGGTTGGCGGGGCTGAGCTGCTTAAAAAGCTTGCGAGTGAAACGGAGGGCAGGTTTTCTTTTGAGTATTCCCCTGAAAGCTTTACCGGAACTGAGGTAGAGTACGGGCTGGAGGTAGTAAATGCGGTATTGGATGTGTGGGAGCCGGACAAGGACAACAAGGTAATTATAAATGTTCCGGCGACGGTTGAACATTCTCTTCCTCATGTATTTGCAACCCAGGTGGAGTATTTGCATAAAAATATGAAGTACAGAGATGGAGTTATTTTAAGCCTTCATCCGCACAATGACAGGGGAACGGGAGTAGCAATCGCGGAGCTTGGACTTATAGCGGGGGCGGACAGAATAGAAGGAACTCTTTTCGGCAACGGCGAGCGCACGGGAAATGTGGATATAGTGACGCTTGCGCTCAATATGTATTCTCACGGAGTAGATCCGAAGCTTGATTTCTCCAATCTGCCTAAGATAAAAGAAGTTTATGAGAGAATAACTAAGATGGAAGTGCCGCCAAGACAGCCTTATGCGGGAGAACTTGTGTTTACCGCTTTCTCGGGTTCACATCAGGATGCGATATCAAAGGGCTTCACTTACAGAGAGAAGAATGCGGGAATGAAGTGGACGGTGCCTTATCTTCCGATAGATCCGAAAGACATAGGCAGAGAGTATGACGGAGATGTTATAAGGATAAACAGCCAGTCGGGCAAGGGCGGCGTAAGCTACATAATGAAGACCAATTACGGAATTGAAATACCTAAGAATATGCAGGAAGAATTCGGCTACACGGTAAAGTCGGTTTCAGACCACGAGCATGCCGAGCTGACACCGGGAAGAATTTACAGTATATTTGAGGCGAAGTATGTAAACAACAATGAGGTATTTGAAGTGCTGGATGCCGACTTTGTGCGTGGCGGCGGATATCTGGCAACGGTAACTCTGAGGCACAAGGGTAATGACTATATAGTTAAGGCAAATGGAAACGGGCGTCTGGATTCTGTAAACAATGCAATAAAGCAGTATTTCGGAATAGATTATGAACTGTCCGACTACGGCGAACATGCGCTTTCAAAGGGTTCATCATCTAAGGCGGTTACCTTTGTGGGAATTATATTTGAGGAAAAGAAATATTGGGGAGTAGGTTTTGACGAGGACATTATCAAGGCATCCATAGATGCTCTGGTTTCAGCGCTCAATCAGCTTGAAACGCTGAAATTTGCAGAGGAAAAAGAGGAAAGACTGAACGAGATACTGAATATAATACAGGAAAAGTATAAGGAAGTTACACTCGATATGCTCTCGGAAAAGCTTTACCTCTCAAAGCCTTATCTCTCCAAGTATATCAAGGAAAAGTCGGGTATAAATTTCGGAGACAATGTAAAAAATATAAGACTGAAAAAGGCTGAATCGCTGCTTAGAAACGGCAACATGAAGGTGGAGATGGTTTCAGAGGCGGTCGGTTACCAGAATGTGGAGCATTTTATAAGGATTTTTAAGAAAGAATACGGCAAGACTCCGGCGCAATTCAGGGCTGAAGCTCACAGTAAGTAAAAATTAAGAGGTATGACAGAAAGAAAACTTCTGTCGTACCTCTTTTTAAGCTGTTGCAGGCAGAACAAAAATACAGATGACCACTGCCTGTGCAAAGTATCATACCTCTAGGTAAAGATTGAAAGCACTCCGAAACTCACACTTACCATAATAGCTCCGGACATAAGCACTCCGACAAGCACTGCAATTATGCCCTTGCGCATATTTATGCCGAGCAGACTGGCGGCAAGACTGCCCGTCCAAGCTCCCGTCCCCGGAAGAGGTATGCCGACAAAGACGGCAAGTGCCACAAAAAGTGCGAACCCTGCTTTATCCTCAAGACTTTTTCCCGCTTTGTAGCCTTTTTCAAGAATGTAAGTAAACAGCTTTCCCGTATAACGCTTATCCTTGCCCCAAATCAGCACCTTGTGTGCGAAGAGGAAGATAAACGGAACAGGCAGCATATTTCCTATTATGCATATTATGTACGCCGTTAAAGGATCTATGCCCATGGCGGTGGCTATGGGAATAGAGCCGCGAAGCTCCACTATAGGAAGCATCGAAATAAAAAGTACCTGCAAATATTCAGTCAAACAAGCTCCTTTCTCTAAGGCAAAAATAGGGCAGGGATAACGGTATTTTCATCGCCGTACATCTCTTTGGCAAATAATTTTGTAAGCTGCTCAAGAGTTTCCTTTGAATAACTCAGATTAAGCTGCTTTGCAATATTGTCGAATACCAGAGGAGGTATGCAGGTGCCCCAGGTATTAGGAGCGTTGTCCGTCTTTACTCCGCAGATGTTATCCGGCGATATGGCTAAAGTGTCATCAGTTTCTATATTGCAGGCAAAAAGTACCAGCTGCCCGTTATCTAAACGCTTGAAAGTAAGCTCATAGCCGTTCTTTTCGGCGATAGCCGACAAAAATGAAGATGAGTCGGTTTCCAGAGCGGCTGTATTGATCAGTATGTTTTTATCGAGTGAAGGCATAGACTTAACAAGTTCTATGAGTTTGTTTATGCTGTTCTGGCTGAGGATGTCTCCGCTTATTCCGCCCTCTTTCTGCTGCTCGCTCAGGAAGTCGATGAGAGTATCTATTTCCGATTGTGAAAGAAGGGACATATTTTTTTCTGCCATAAAAAACCTCGCTTTCTTTGTACATATATTTGTATATTATAACTTCT
>JBHADN010000187.1:0-4314 GCA_041855085.1 Catonella sp. | reverse complement strand
CTATGAACAGGATGGATATACTCTAGGTTATCTTGAAAATTTTAGAATCGACCAAAGCGGTATTATCACCGGCGTTTATTCCAACGGTGTAAGACAGGAAATAGGGCAAATAGCTATGGCCGGTTTTGCCAATCAGGGAGGCCTTGAAAAAGCAGGACAAAACACCTATGTTCAGTCCAACAACTCGGGAATTGCCAATGTTTCTACATCGGGGACGGTAGGTAAGGGCTACTTTATCGGCGGAACTCTCGAAATGAGTAACGTAGATTTAACCGACCAATTTGTAGACATGATTGTAACTCAAAAAGGCTTTCAGGCAGGAGCTAAAACAATACAAACTTCGGATACAATGCTTGAAACAGTCTTGAACTTGAAACGATAGTGTGATATAATTTAAGGTATTATTTATGGTACAGGTAACGCGGCTAAACGGAACAAAGTATTGGATTAATCCTCATCAAATTGAAACTATTGAGTGCAATCCCGATGTTACTTTGCAGATGCTTTCAGGAAAATATTATGTAATTAAGGAAACGCCTGAAGAAATTTTGGAAGCTATAGTCGCTTACCGCCGTAAAATCGGCATATTTAAAAATGAATTGTAGTAGAAGCAAAAAGGGGTAGATATGGATATAGCGTCGTTTATAGGAATATTCGGAGGTCTAGCAGTTGTTGCATTCGGAGCCATCCTCGGCGGTTCGGCCGGAGGTCTTGTTCACCCGGCTTCAATGTTCATTACGATGGGCGGCTCCTACATGTGTCTTTTTTTAACCTATCCTTTATCCTATACGATAGGAATCTTCAAGGTTGTTGCAAGAGTTTTTAAGGTAACCGATTACGGTGAAAAAGCTCTGGTTCAACGCTTTGTTGCCCTATCCGAAAAAAGCCGCCGTGCAGGTCTTCTTGCATTGGAAGAAGAAATTGAAGACTTTGAAGACCCTTTTATGCGCTCCGGTTTAAGGAACGTAGTTGACGGTATTGACGGAGAGGCTATCCGCTCCCTTATGGAAAACGAACTTAATCAAATGGAAGAGCGCCATAACACATGGATTTCTTTGGTAAACGCTTGGGCAACGCTAGCTCCCGGTTTCGGTATGTTGGGAACGGTTATAGGTCTTATCGGTATGTTGGTAAACTTGGATGATAAAAGTTCTCTCGGTCCTAACATGGCTACGGCTCTTGTTACAACCTTTTACGGTTCTCTTATGCAGAACTGGCTATTGGTTCCTATAGCAACAAAGCTTATGTACCAAAACAATATGGAAGTCAAATCCAAAGAAATGATTATAGAAGGGGTACTTGGAATTCAAGCCGGAGATAACCCTCGAATCTTGGCTCAAAGGCTTATTACATATTTGACACCTTCCGATAGAAAAGCAATTGAGGCGGAAGTATTAAAGGATTAAAATGGCAAGGAAAAAGAAACACGGTGCAACTGCCGCGGGAAGCGGATGGCTTACCACTTATGCAGATATGGTTACTCTAATGCTTTGCTTTTTCGTAATGCTTTTTGAGCCGTCTGAGGTAGATGTAACTCAGCTCATGGCTCTTTCTGCGTCAATAAGCGGTGATCCTACGGGAGGAGGTATTTCTGTTTCTGCAGGCAGGCTTTCCGACCTTGGAAACACCATAAGCTCCATGCCCTCAATGGAAAAAGGAAAGATGCTCGCAACCGCCTTAAAAAAGGCCGTTTCGCTTTTTGCTCCCGAAATCAAAACAAATAAAATTGCAGTTACAAGCGATGAAAGGGGAGTGGTAATCAGTTTGGCATCGGACGTATTCTTTTATCCCGGAAGTGCCGACCTTAATATTGCCGAATCCAGAGATACGCTTTTAAACCTTGCTCAGTTTTTATCTTCACAAGATTTGGCTTCTCATAGGTTTAGGGTTGAAGGACATACCGATTCGGGCGTAACGGATCCGGAGGTATGGAAAAGTAATTGGGAGCTTTCGTCTGCAAGGGCAATAAATATTTTGCACAGCTTAACGGACTTTGGAGCTCAAGAATCCAGATTTTCGGTGGCAGGTTATGCAGACACCCGCCCTATCTTTTCTAACGATACGGCAGAAGGAAGAGCCTATAATAGGCGGGTTGATATAATTATTCTTGATGATGCACACTTTTAGTAAAAATAAAAATGTGCCGATTATAATAGTAAGGAGAAAACTATGGCTGATAATGATGTAATGGATGACGATGATATTCAGGAAAGTATGGCTTCATCAGTAGATAGCAAAAAAAGAGGAGCAGGTCTTATACCCATGCTGATAAAGTGGGTTGCTATTGTATTGGTTGCTCTAATATTCATTGTTACTGTTGTAGTTATTACTATGAACATAAGAGATAAGCGGGGATCATCTCAATCCGTCTCTCCTGTTTCTGAAGAGTACAGGGAAACAAGGGACGTTCTGCAATGGTATCAGGCAATCGGTATTTTGAAGGTACATACTGCTGATAGAATTCCTGCGACCTTGATAGTTGATGTAGCCTTAGGTTATACTAACAATGATAAATCTACTCCGCAGGAGCTTTCTGCAAGAAAGGTAGAAATAATCGACTTTTTGCGCTCTTATTTTAAAAGCAAAACTACTGCGGAATTAAGGCAGGAAGAAAAAATAAAGATTGAAATAAAACACGAAATAAACGATAATGTACTTACAAAAAACAAAATAAAGGATGTTCGATTCACACAATACGATATTGTTGAACAGTAAAGGATAGGAGAGCCATGACAGAAGTTCTTTCGCAGGATGAAATAGATCAGCTTCTCACCGCAATAAGTTCAGGAGATACGGAGACCGAGGACTTTCGAGCCGTAAATGACACCCGTAAAATAAAAATTTACGACTTTAAGCGTCCCGATAAATTCTCTAAGGAGCAGATGAGGACGGTTCAGATGATGCATGAAACCTTTGCCCGTCTTACAACCACCTCTCTTTCAGCTCAGCTGCGAAGCATGGCTCATGTTCACGTGGCAACCGTAGAACAGCTTACGTATGAAGAATTTATAAGATCAATACCTACGCCGACGACCTTGGCGATTATAAACATGGATCCTCTGAGGGCAAGTGCCCTTTTGGAGATAGACCCCTCGGTTACCTTTTCGATTATAGACCGCTTATTCGGCGGTAAGGGACAGGGTTCAAAGGTTCAGAGGGAATTGACCGAAATAGAAAGCTCGGTTATGGAAGGCGTTATAGTACGTATCCTCGCAAATATGAGGGAGGCGTGGACGACTGTAGTAGATTTACGTCCCCGTTTAGGAAACATAGATACCAACCCTCAGTTTGTTCAGATTGTAACTCCATCGGAAATGGTGCTTTTAGTAACTTTGGAAACTAAGGTTGGAGAAGAAGAAGGAATGATGAATATCTGTCTTCCTTATATTACCCTTGAACCGATTATCTCAAAGCTGTCGACTCAGTTTTGGTTTTCTTCGGTCAGAAGGGCTTCGACGGGACAGTATGCGGCTGCAATTAAAGATAAACTTTCTTCGGTTGAGGTGGATATGATTGCCGAGGTAGGTTCTTTAGATGTTTCCATCAAAGATGTTCTTAATTTAAGAGCTGGAGATGTTGTGCGTTTACCCAATGTCAGGGTAGGAGATCCATTTAAGTTGACTGTGGGAAGCAGGCCGAAATTCTCCTGTCAGCCCGGTGTGAAGGGTAAAAAATTGGCAGTTCAGATTTTGGAAAAAATAGAAGATATTAGCGGTGATGAATTCGAAGAATTAACATCGGAAGGAGATGAGTTGTATGAGTGATGGTTCAATTTCTCAAGATGAAATAGATGCTTTGTTATCCGGAGTAGGGGGAGGCGGAATTACACCGGCTCCTGCGGCAGGTGCAGGTGATGATTTGACAAGTTTTAAAAAAACAGCCTTGCTTCAATTTGTAAAAGAAAATGTTCCCGGGCTATCTTCTAATTTGGAGTCGATGACAGGTAAGAATGTCAGCATTTCGGAACCTGTTATTGAATTTTCCGATAGAGAAAATTTCTTAAGAAAAGTATCGGAAATGGTTGTTGCTACACTCATCGATTTTTCAGGTTCTATGGCAGGCGATCATGCCTTTATGATGAGTCCTGAGCTGGCAAAGAAAATAGTCAGCTTGGTCAACCATGAAGATAGTGTAGAAATAGATGACATGGGTCTTTCGGTCATAAGTGAAACAATAGCTCAATATGTAGGAACCGAGCTTAGCTACCTTGAGCGTGCCGGACTTACCGGTGTTTCATCTGCTCCGGCAGAATCTTCGCATGTTCCTAAGGCTATGATGAGATTACCCCAGAGCAACTTTATAAGTATAATTTAT
>JBHADN010000186.1:0-10941 GCA_041855085.1 Catonella sp. | reverse complement strand
GGTTATGGGCAAGAACGGAAATGTGGCGAGGCTTATGCTCACGGATGGCAAGGAAGGCAGGCTGTATGAGGCTGTCCGGTTCGGAAATGCGGCTGAGTTTGAGGCGTACATAAACGAAAAAGCCGAAAAAAAACTTGATATAATTTATTCGGCAAGCATAAATGAGTACAAGGGGAAAAGAAGTGTAAGAATTAAGATTGAGGAGTATAAATGAGAAAACGGATATAAGGGAGGGTTATGCTCTTTCCCTTATATCCGAGAATTCTATCTGTTTTTTACTACCACCTTTGAAGTGGCGGCAATCATATTTCCGTTTAAATCGGCAATATAATATTTTATCTGGTATTTTCCGGGAGTGGAGTAGTCGATGTCTTCCTCGATTTCCACTTCTTCGGTAATATCCTCCCCGTCGGCAGTTGTTGCGGTTACATTTTCGAGCAGGTCATAGCTGTAATCATCCACGAAAATTACTATTTTTTTCGGAACTGATAATTTGGTGTTTGCCGCATAAGAAAGTATCGGGTTGTCCTTGCTCCATATATCCGTAGGATCGAAGCCGTTGTAGTTCTCATAAGGAACGGGTTCGGGCTTTCCGAGAGGTCCCGGATCTTTGGACGAATATATTGTCACGGAAGTTCCGCTCTCGCAATTGTCAAATATCCACTTTGCATCCTCGGCGGACAGCCTTATACAGCCGTGTGATGCCGAAGTTCCCAGTTTTTCAAATTCGCCCTTCTGCATATAGGAGGGGTTCATCTTCGTATAAGGCACGGAGTGAAAGAGTATGGGGCCTGTAATTCTTGTGGCATACTGTCCGTATACTCCGTAAAAAAGCGAGCGCCAGCGGTATTTACTGCTTGTGCGGAAAGTGCCGAGCGGAGTGAACTTTCCCCCTGTGGAGCAAAGCATTGCTTTCACGGGCTTATATGTTTTGTCCGCCTGTTTTTCATAAACGGTAAGAGAGTTGGTATATCTGTTTACCTTTATCTGATACTTGCCGCTGTCGGCATAACTGCGGAGCGAAGGCGGCAAAGTGCAGATTAAGAAAGTAAAAATAAGTAAAATTCCTATTGATTTTTTCTTGTTCATGTTGTCCTTCCTATTATCGTAATAATGGAAACAATTATATAATATCCCGGTAGAGAAGTAAACCCGAATTTTAGCCTGCATTTCTTGAAAAAAACGGCTAAAGCCGGTATACAGGCGGGAAAGTCTATATTTATTCGGGTTCTTAAAAGCAGCCCGGTCATATATTTTCGGATATGATGTATGTTTATGAATAGCAAAGTATTTATAAGTCATTTCGTGAATAATTTGGGTTTTATATTGATTTTTGTAAACAAAATTATTATAATAAAGTTCAAATGGAGTTTTGTGTGTATCTCATACTGAGAGAAACTTAATGCGAAAAGCATGGAGGTCACCGGGTGATAGATGTTACTAAGATGAACGGGTTGGAGTTTACTATAAATGCCGATCTCATAGAAGTTATTGAGGAAGTTCCGGATACTGTAATTACCCTTACTACGGGTAAGAAGATAATGGTCAAAGAAAGTCGAAGCCGGGTAAAGGAACTTGCTAAAAAATATAAGCATGAGCTCTTTACGGGAGAAATCCTTGACAGAGAATAGATACCCAATAGTTTTGGGAATAAATGAGAATGGAAGGTGACTACCTTGGATTTAGCTACAATACTTGGTCTTGTGATATCGCTTGTATTTACTCTTTATTCGATTATGATGGAAAATCCGGCAGCTATCATGGGCTTTCTTGACTTTCCGTCAGCTCTTATTACATTCGGTGGAGCATTCATGATTGTGCTCGCCGCAAGTAAGAATATAGGGGCATTTGTGGCGGGAATTAAGAGTTTCGGACTTGTACTTAAGCCGCTCACATTTAATCAGTCGGAAGTAATCAAAAACATAATAAATCTTTCCAATATCGCCAGGAAAGACGGCTTGCTCGCTCTTGAGGAAGCCTCACAGAATATAGAAGATGTGTTCTTAAAAAAAGGTATACTTCTCATAGTGGACGGTACGGATCCCGAGCTTGTAAGAGGAATACTTGAAACGGAAATGTCCTGTATAGAGGACAGGCATAAGAAGAAGGTGGAATTTTGGGATACACTTGCAGCCATGGGACCTGCATGGGGTATGATAGGTACACTGATAGGTCTTGTAAACATGCTTGCGAACCTTAGTGATCCGAGTGCTATCGGACCTGCGATGGCTATAGCGCTGATTACAACATTCTACGGAGCGTTTCTTGCCAACTGGCTTTGTGCACCTGTTTCAAGCAAGATGAAATCAAATACCGCAGAGGAAATTATGGTAAAGAGCATCATGGTGGAAGGTATACTTTCCATACAGGCGGGAGAAAACCCTAGGGTTATAGAGGAAAAACTTAAGTCGTTCTTAACTCCGGCAGAGCGTGAAGCGTTCTCAGAGGGCGGCAAGGAGGAATAAAATATGGCAAGGAAAAAAAAGGAGGAGGCTCCACCACCGGGAGCGCCGGCATGGATGGCGACATTCTCGGATCTTATGAACCTGCTGCTTTGTTTCTTCGTTCTTCTGTTTTCAATGAGCAGTACGGACACAGCCAAATACAATGAGATAGTGGAGGCGATATCCTCTACTTTCAGCGTGTTTTCGGGAGGAGGTTCGGCACTTCAGCAGGGCATACTTGTGTCCAGCGGAGTGAGTCAGCTCAATGAACTGGCGGAGTATTATTCCAATCTGGCAGTAGAAAATACTGCAAAGGAGGACGGAACAAAGGGAGGCAGCGGTCAGTCGGAAAATACGGGAAGCACGGAGGCAAAGAGCGAAGAAGTTACCAAGGAGGAAGCTGTTCAGAAGTACCAGGAGGAGCTTAAGTCGGAGGCTGAAAAGAACTACGAAAAGGCATCCGAGGCGATTAGCGAGTTTAAGCTTACCGACACTGTCGAACTGAAGATGGACTCCCAGTATAACTATATTGGACTCAGTATTGACGGATATTTTCTGTTCGACTCCGGACAGGCGGATCTTAAACCGGGAGCGGACGAGGTGCTGTCGGCAGCAGCAGGCATACTTAAGAAATTTAAGGATTTTGATATAGTGATAGAGGGACATACGGACAATGTTCCGCAGACGAATACAATAAAATTTAAGAATAATCTCTGGCTTTCAGGAGCAAGGGCAATGAATGTATTGGAATATCTGACCAATGTGGAAAAGATGGATCCGTCCAAACTTTCGGCAAGCGGCAAGGGCGAGTATGAGCCTATTGCAACCAACAGCACCGCCGAGGGAAGACAGAAAAACCGAAGGGTTGAGATAAAGATTTTTAATAAGGTTGCTGAATAGATTATCCTAAGGAGAATATTATGAAAAAGAATATGCTTACAATTGTTGCCATCGCACTAAGTTTTGTGAATGTGGTGCTGACTGCGGTTATCATGTTTTCCGTGGTTTCATCAAATAAAGCTACCAATGCTCTGGTAGCGGACATAGCATCCATCATAGACCTTGAAACGGAAAGCGGCACGGATACAACCAAGGTGGCTATGAGCGACCTTGATGTCGTTACATTTGAAAAGGGCATTACTATTAACCTTAAGAGTTCAGGCGACGGTAAAGATCACTATGCGGTTATAGACCAGGTTTCCGTATACATTGTAAAGACGGCGGAGGACTATACTACGCTTTCTGAAAGTATGAAAAATGCAGATACGAAAGAGGGTTACGGCTCTACAATAGATGAAATAATCCAGAATCATTTTACCCAGTACACGAAGGAAGAAGTGCAAAACAACAGAGAGGCGATTAAGGCGGCAATACTGAAAGCCATTCAGGAAAAATTCGGCACACAGACTATTGCGGATATAGCTTTTAAGAATCTCAGACTTCAGTAACGCACACCGAAGCAGCCCGAATTAAGACTGAATCTTGAATTTGAAGCTGTGTAATGCTAGAATTGATACTGCAAACTATTTGCTTTAGGATGGTGAGGTTTAATGGGTGATATACTCTCTCAGGAAGAGATAGATAAATTATTAAGAGGTATTGAAAGTGGAGATGTAGACACAAATGACCTTAAGGAAACCAATGAGAAGGCGGTAAAGGAATATGATTTTGCAAGACCTTCCAAGTTTTCGAAGGATCATTTGCGTACTCTGGAGTCCATATTTGAAAACTATGGCAGACTGCTTTCAGCCAATTTGCCTGCATACCTAAGAAAAACGGTTCAGGTAGAGGTTAAGGATTCAGAGGCTATAACTTATCAGGAATTTTCAAATTCGCTGTCCAATCCGGTGCTTTTGGGTATACTTTCGCTGCCGCCCCTCAAGGGAAGCTGTATTATGGAAATATCCAGCAATCTGGGATACACTATCATAGACAGACTTCTCGGAGGAGAGGGAAATCCTATAGAAAAAACAAGAGATTTTTCAGAGATAGAACTGGTGGTCATTGAAAGAATTTTGAATATCTGCACTAATTTTTTACAGGAGCCGTGGCATAATGTGGTTGACCTTGTGCCGAGGCTGGTGCGCATAGAAACCAATTCGCAGTATGCGCAGATTATATCCCCTCAAGAGATGACGGCTCTTATAACTATGAGCCTGAAAATCGGAACGGTGGAGGGCTTTATGACTTTTTGTCTGCCTTATGCGGCACTTGAGGACATTATGGACAAGCTTAATACCAAGTTCTGGTTCTCTGCACTTCAAGAGAGGGATGATACCAACTACGAGGAGCAGATTGCGGAGATTATCGACAGGGCACAAATACCGATGCGTGCCGTACTCGGAAAGAGTGTGGTATCTGTAAATGACTTTGTAAATCTCCAGCCGGGAGATGTTATAAGACTTAATACAAGAGTTGATGAAGAACTGGATGTTTTTGTAGGTAATATGAGGAAATTTAAGGCTTTGCCGGGTGCTTCGTCAGGGCTGTATGCAATGAGAGTTACAAAGGTAATTAGAGAGGAGGACTAAGCATGGACGGAATGCTTTCACAGGAAGAGATAAATGCCCTGCTTGGCGGAATGGGTGAGGACAGCAGTTCAGACACGGCATCTTCAGCAAATTCTGAAGCGCTTTCCGGTGAGGAAAAGGATGCGATAGGCGAGATATCGAACATAAGTATGGGTACGGCGGCTACTACTCTGTCCACCCTGCTTAACCAGAGGGTAAACATTACCACGCCTAATGTGTTTATAGCGAATTGGAATGATATATCGGAGTCGTACGACAGACCTTGTGTATTTATCCAAATCTCCTATATAGAAGGTTTGGACGGCAATAATATACTTATACTCAGAGAGAATGATGTTAAGATAATAACCGACCTTATGATGGGCGGCAACGGTATGGATGTTGAGGGTACGGAACTTACCGAGCTTCATCTTTCGGCTATCTGCGAGGCGATGAACCAGATGATGGGTTCTGCAGCTACATCTATTTCGTCCGTACTTGAGAAGAAGGTGGATATAAGTCCTCCTACAGCCAGTCTTATCGATTTGGATGAATCGATAGACGGGGACGGACTGGGAGATTTCTTAAAGGGTTCATTTGTAAAAGTTGCGTTCAGGCTTGAGATAGGAACATTGATTGACAGTGAGCTTATGCAGCTTTATCCGATAGATTTTGCAAAAGAGCTTTACAGTAAGTTTGTGGCATCCGCAGAAACGGATGTGCCGGTTGCTCAGTCGGCGCCAAGTCCGGCACCCGCGCCGAGTCCTGCACCGACACCGAGTCCTGCGCCTGCACCTATGCCTATGGCACAGAGTTATGCGCCTGCACCTGCGCCTATGCCGGTTCCGGTACAGCCTGTGAATGTGGCGCCTGCACAGTTCCAGACCTTTGACAGTACGATAAATCCTATTATGCAGCAGGAGAACATCGGACTCATTATGGATGTTCCTCTTGAGGTTACTGTCGAACTCGGAAGAACAAATAAAACAATTAAAGAAATCCTCGATTTCTCTCCGGGTACTATTATCGAGCTTAACAAGCTTGCGGGAGAGGCAATCGACCTTCTGGTAAACGGAAAGTATGTGGCAAAGGGCGAGGTTGTGGTAATAGAGGATAACTTCGGTATAAGAATTACGGAAATTGTGAAGTGACAGGCTTAGATTTCTGATGGAGGTGACTATGATTCTGTCAGGAAATTTTGGTACGGTGGGCAGTATTGCGGAGATATTCGGAATGCTTATCGCTTTTGCGGTTATTGTTGCGGCTGCCTACTATGTATCGAAATACTTCGGCAAATATGCGGTCAAATCAAGGGAGAACAGCAATATAAGAGTTGTGGAAACCAGCAGGGTTGCGCCGGACAGGTATTTGCAGATAATTGAAGCGGGAGGACGGTTTTTTCTGATCGGAATAAGCAAAAACAACCTGTCGCTTATATCCGAGCTTGATAAGGAGCAAATTAAAGAATTTGAACCTAAAGAGATGCTTCACTTCTCCTTTAAAGAGATTTTAGACAAGGCTAAATCAAAAGAAAAATAAGAAAAGGCTGGTAATATGAAAAAGCATTCGTTATTTACAAGAAGGTTTAATATACTTTTTCTTGGGATTGTTTTAGTGCTTGTATGTACCGCCCTTTTTTTTGTGACTCCGGCATATGCCATAGACAGCAATACGGGAAATACGGTAGATACAAGTTCAAATGACAGTAATAGTTTTACGGCAGGCTCTTCTCCATATAACATAGGAATTAACTTTACTACAAACGGAGAGCAGGGAGGGCTTACAGCTACACTCAGAATTGTGCTTGCTCTTACGATACTGGGACTGGCGCCTTCGATACTCATACTGCTTACATCATTTACCAGAATAATTGTAGTACTTCATTTTGTAAGATCCGCACTTACTACACAGACAACTCCGCCTAATCAGGTGCTTGTAGGACTGGCATTGTTTCTTACCTGGTTTATAATGTCGCCGGTATTCATACAGATAAATACGGAGGCTGTAAGGCCGCTTACGGAAGGAACCATTACGGTTGAGCAAGCCATAGAAACGGGAGTAAAGCCTCTCAGAACCTTTATGTACAAACAGACCAATACAAAAGACATACGGCTTTTCCTGGACATCGCCGGAATATCGGAGGTGGAGGATGTGGATGCAATACCTACCAATGTACTGGTTCCTGCATTTATTATAAGTGAGTTGAGAGCGGCATTTATAATAGGTTTTTTGATATACATTCCTTTTCTGGTTATAGATATGGTGGTTTCGTCCACGCTCATGTCTATGGGTATGATGATGTTGCCGCCTACAACCATTTCTATGCCTTTTAAGATACTTTTGTTCATCATGGTGGACGGTTGGGATTTGGTTATAGGAAACCTTGTTAAGTCGTTTGTAAAGTGAGTGGGAGGTTATTATGAGTCAGGATACGGTAATAGATATAGCAAGAGCTACGGTTATTTTAATACTTAAGCTTTCCGCCCCGATGCTGCTTGCCTCTCTGCTGATAGGACTTATTGTGAGTCTTGTGCAGACGGTAACCTCCATTCAGGAGCAGACGCTTACCTTTGTTCCTAAGCTTTTAGTAACCCTGCTTATGGTTATTCTCACGGGAGGGTGGATGATGACGAGCCTTTCGGAGTTTACCGTTGAGCTTTTTTCGGGTTTTGGAACATATATTTATGAGCAGACGAGTTGGTTGGGAAATTACATAAGTATTTTGTAGTCAAATATAAATAAGAAAGTCTGGGGATGAAAATGCAACTGCAGTTTACGGTAGAAAATTTAGAATATTATTTATTCATAGTTACACGCGTATCTGCCTTTGTGTTTACAGCTCCATTTTTCAATTTTGGAGATAATCCGGGGCGTACTAAACTGGGATTTACAGTAGTTTTTTCTATGCTCCTGTATACGGTTGTGCCGTATAATGCGCTTAGGTACGAAGGAGTAGCGGGTTTTACGCTTATGGTAGTGTCTGAAGCCCTTGCGGGCGCACTTCTGGGGTATTTTACCAATATTGTCATGACCATACTTAACTTTACGGGAAGACTTATAGATATGGAAATAGGTTTTGCCATGGTCACTATGTTTGATCCCGTCTTTAAGGTAAATACCTCCGTTTCGGGGAATTTATATTCGTATTTCGTTATTTTGCTGCTGCTCATAGGCAATTTCCATCATTACTTTATAAATGCCTTTGTTGATGCATATAAGGTAATTCCTGTAGGAAGCGCGATAGTGAGTGCCAATATGGTAAATGTAATAACGGAGTTTCTTTCAAGCTATTTTCTCATAGCTATGAGGATAATGCTGCCTATGTATGCCACGATGCTGCTTGTAAATGCGGTGCTGGGAATTATGACCAAGGTGGCTCCGCAGATGAACATGTTTGTTGTGGGTATTCAGCTTAAATTGCTCGGAGGTCTGGCAGTTCTGGTGCTTATGATGGCAATGCTGCCCGGTGTGGCGGATTATATTACGAGGGAGATGAGAAATGTATTTTTAATGGCGGTGGAGGCGCTTAAATCTTAGTGAGTTTTATAGGGAAAGATTGCAAAGTGGATAGAAATGCTATACAATTAGATAACAGAAGATTTGCTTACAATCTCCAATTTTTTGGCGACAGCGGAGATAAGACAGAGAAAGCTACTCCTAAAAAGCTCGATGACGCGAGAAAAGAGGGAAGAGTAGCAAGGAGCAATGACCTGATAAACGGCGTTATGCTTCTTGCAATGTTCCTTATGTTCAAAGTTTTCGGCGAGTTTATGTCGGTAAAATTTTTGGAAAGCTTTACCAAGTATTTTAACAAATCTTCCGACATAGTCACGGAGGTTTTTGATGTCAAGCAGGCTACCAATATATTTATAGAGGTTGCAATAGATATAATGGTGGTGCTGATTCCCGTGCTTGCAGTCAGTTTTATCATAGCCTTTGCGGGCAATGTCGCCCAGGTAGGCTGGAAGGCTACGGCAAAACCTCTGAAACCTAAGCTTGACAGGCTTAACCCGATAAGCGGGTTTAAGAGGATGTTTTCGCAGGAAAAGGTCGTAGAGCTTATAAAATCCATACTTAAAATTCTTGCCATAACCGTAATTGCATACAATGAAGTCAAAGACAGGTGGGTATTTATACTCAATATGTATGACTTCGAATTTTTACAGGCATTACTTAATACTTTTGAGATAGTAATAGATGTTTCGATTAAGATAAGCATCGTGTTCGTTCTGATAGGAGTCGCGGACTTCGGATATCAGAAGTGGAAGCATCTCAAGGATTTAAGAATGAGTAAGCAGGAAGTGAAGGATGAGATGAAGCAGAGTGAGGGAGATCCTCTGGTAAAGGGAAGAATAAGGCAGAAAATGCGTGAGGGAGCCAGAAGAAGGATGATGCAGGAACTTCCGAAGGCGGATGTGGTTATCACAAACCCGACACATTTTGCAGTAGCCATAAAATACGATAAGGACAAGGCGGAAGCGCCTTATGTAATAGCAAAGGGAGCGGATTTTCTTGCCGCTGCGATAAAAGATACGGCTAAGAAATTTGATATAGAGATAGTGGAGAATAAGCCGCTTGCAAGGATGCTGTACCACAATGTTGAGATAGGGGATCAGATACCGCCCGAGCTGTATCAGATGGTGGCTGAAGTACTTGCTTATGTGTACAGCGTAAAGAACAAAGAAATAACGGCTTAGTCGTGAAAATAAAGAAAGGAGGATTGCAGAGTGAACAACAAGGCGAGTTTCGGTATAGGCGGCTTTATACTTGTTACGGTTGTGATGTTTATTATACCTATTCCCAGCGGCTTGCTGGATGTGCTTCTTGCAATCAATCTTTCTCTGGCAATGACGGTGCTTTTCAATGCTATGTTTTCAAAGGAAGCACTGGATATGTCGAGCTTTCCTACTATACTGCTGTTTACCACGATATACAGAATTGCGCTTAATATAGCTTCTACAAAGCTGATACTCTTAAACGGAGATCCGGGAAATGTCATAAAAACTTTCGGAAGCTTTGTAGGCGGCGGAGATATCATCGTAGGTATCATAGTATTTTTTATTCTTACTCTGGTTCAGTTTATAGTTATCAACCAGGGTTCGGAGAGAGTTGCGGAAGTTGCTGCAAGATTTACTCTCGACGCGATGCCGGGTAAGCAGATGGCTATAGATGCCGACCTCAATACAGGGGCGATAACGGATGAACAGGCAAAGGAAAAAAGACAGAAAATACAGGATGAATCCTCGTTTTTCGGCTCCATGGACGGTGCGAGCAAGTATGTTAAGGGAGATGCGATAGCAGGTCTTATTATATCGGTTATCAACTTTGCGGGCGGTATGGCGCTGGGTATGCTTAAACAGGGTATGGATGCGGCTACTGCGCTGAATACTTATGCTATACTTACGATAGGTGACGGACTGGTATCACAGATACCTTCCCTGCTTATTTCGCTTGCTACAGGTGTTATAGTAACTAAGGTCAGCAAAGAAGCGGATCTCGGAAATATACTCTCAAAACAGCTTTTTTCCATACCTACGGTTATGTATCTGGTAGGGGGTGCGTTGATTTTCTTCGGTATTGCTACACCGCTTAATACCGTTATATTTGTGGTGCTCGGAATTTCGTTCGTACTGGCAGGAAGAAGGATAGCTGCTACTTTGGGTATGGAAGAAATAGAAACGGAGATTTCTGCGGAGGAAGAGGCTGCTGATGAGATAAGAAGACCTGAAAATGTAAATGCTCTGCTTCAGGTAGATCCGATAGAACTGGAGTTCGGATACGGAATAATCCCTCTTGCAGATGTAAATCAGGGAGGAGATTTGCTTGACAGGGTAGTAATGATACGACGCCAGATAGCAATTGAACTGGGATGTGTAGTTCCTATTATAAGACTTAGGGATAATATACAGCTTAACCCTAATCAGTATGTTATAAAAATTAAGGGAGTGCCGGTAAGTGAGGGAGAGATACTCTTTGATCACTATATG
>JBHADN010000185.1:0-4249 GCA_041855085.1 Catonella sp. | reverse complement strand
GTGGATATTGGCTCTACTACCGTTAAAGTGGTAATTATCGACAGTGAATTAAATACAATATTTTCAGATTATCAAAGACACTACGCTAATATACAGGAAACCCTCGCAAGCCTTTTGCACGATGCTATAAAGCAGTTCGGCAATCTTGATGTTTATCCTATGATAACAGGCTCCGGAGGACTTACGCTTTCAAAGCATCTCGACATACCTTTTGTACAGGAGGTTATATCCGTAGCTACGGCACTCAAAACCTTTGCGCCGCAGACAGATGTTGCCATAGAGCTTGGCGGCGAGGATGCTAAAATCATTTACTTTACGGGCGGTATAGAGCAGAGAATGAACGGAATCTGTGCCGGCGGCACAGGTTCTTTCATCGACCAGATGGCTTCTCTTTTAAAGACCGATGCCGCAGGACTTAACGAGTACGCAAAAAACTACAGCTCCGTCTACCCTATTGCCGCACGCTGCGGTGTATTTGCAAAGTCGGACATACAGCCTCTTATAAATGACGGGGCTACCAAGCCGGACCTTGCCGTGTCCATATTTCAGGCTGTAGTAAACCAGACTATAAGCGGACTTGCCTGCGGAAAACCTATTCGCGGAAATGTTGCATTTTTAGGAGGTCCGCTTCACTTCCTTACCGAGCTTAAAGCCGCTTTTGTGAGAACTCTCGAGCTTAAGCCGGAGAATATAGTTGAACCGGAAGAATCGCATCTTTTTGCGGCAAAAGGATCCGCTATGAGCTCAAAATACGAAAAAATCACAACTCTTTCGGAACTTCACAACACCCTGCACCGCAAGGTAAACATGGATTTTGAAGTAGCCAGACTTGAGCCTCTTTTTGCCAGCGGCGACGAATATCTCAAATTTCAGGCTGAACATAAAAAAGCCGAAGTTAAAAAGGGAAATCTCGCCGACTATCACGGAAAATGCTTCTTGGGAATAGATGCAGGATCCACAACCACAAAGGTAGCCATAGTCGGAGAAGACGGTACTCTGCTGTATTCGTTTTACAGCAGCAACAACGGAAGTCCGCTCAAGACTGCAATAAAAGCCTTTAACGAAATACATGCCTTAATGCCGAAAGATGCAAAAATAATGAGAAGCTGCTCCACAGGCTACGGAGAAGCTTTGCTTAAAGCCGCCTTCCTCTTGGACGAGGGAGAGGTGGAAACAGTTGCTCACTATGCCGCCGCTTCGTTTTTCAATCCGAATGTGGACTGTATACTCGACATAGGCGGTCAGGACATGAAGTGCATAAAGATAAAAGACGGTGTGGTAGACGGAATACAGCTTAATGAGGCCTGTTCCTCCGGCTGCGGCTCTTTCATAGAAACCTTTGCAAAATCCCTCAACTATGAGGTTGCCGACTTTGCAAAAATTGCGCTCTTTGCTGAAAACCCTATAGATTTGGGCTCGCGCTGTACAGTATTTATGAACTCTAAGGTTAAGCAGGCTCAGAAAGAGGGTGCCAGCGTTGCGGATATTTCCTCCGGACTTGCTTACTCTGTAATCAAAAACGCTCTGCTTAAGGTAATAAAGCTCACAGATCCTAAGGATTTGGGAGAAAATATAGTGGTGCAGGGCGGTACCTTTTACAACGACGCCGTGCTGAGAAGCTTTGAAAAAATATCCGGAACAAAGGCAATAAGACCTGATATTGCGGGTATAATGGGAGCATTCGGCGCCGCACTCATAGCAAGAAAGCACTACAGAAAGGGAGATGAAACCACTACTCTCTCGTATAAGGATATTAAAAATCTTGAGTACGGAACCAATATGACAAGGTGTGAAAAATGTAACAATCATTGCATGCTTACCGTGAACACCTTTACCGGCGGCAGAAACTACATATCGGGAAACAGATGTGAAAGAGGTCTGGGACTTGAGAAAAATAAAGACAATATCCCTAACCTTTTTGAGTATAAGATGCAGAGAACTTTCGGATACAAGGCATTAACCGAAAAAGAAGCTACAAGAGGCACTATAGGCATACCGAGGGTGCTTAATATGTATGAGAACTATCCTCTGTGGTTTACCTTTTTCACAAAACTCGGCTTCAGAGTAGTGCTTTCTCCTCGCTCCACCAGAAGCATATACGAACTCGGCATAGAGTCGATACCGAGCGAGTCGGAATGTTATCCTGCAAAGATTGCACATGGACATGTTATGTGGCTGCTTAAAAAAGGCATAAAACATATCTTCTATCCTTGTGTAATATATGAGAGAAATGAAACTCCCGACTCAAGCAACCATTACAACTGCCCTATTGTTACCTCATACGGCGAAAATATAAAAAATAATATGGAGGAGCTTGCCAATCCTGAAATAATCTTTGAAAATCCGTTTCTTTCTATGGAGTCCGAAAAGATACTTACAGACAGACTTGTTAAAATCTTCAAGGACAGAATACCTGCAAAGGAAATAAAGGCGGCGGCAAAAGAGGCGTGGAAAGAACTGCTGCAGACAAAGAGAGATGTAGAGATTAAGGGAGAAGAGGTTCTTAAATATCTTGAGGAAACAGGCAAGAAAGGTATAGTCCTTGCAGGACGCCCTTATCACATCGATCCCGAGATACATCATGGAATACCTGAGCTTATCAATTCCTTCGGTGTCGCCGTACTTACAGAGGACTCGGTTGCCCATCTGGGAAAGGTTGAAAGACCTCTTGTGGTTATGGATCAATGGATGTACCATTCAAGACTTTATAAGGCTGCCTGCTATGTAAAAACCAATCCTGCGCTTGAACTTATACAGCTTAATTCGTTCGGCTGCGGACTGGATGCGGTAACTACGGATCAGGTCAGCGATATACTTACAAGGGCGGGAAAGATATATACCACACTTAAAATAGATGAGGTAAACAACCTCGGCGCCGCAAAAATAAGAATTCGCTCTCTCCTTTCTGCGGTAAAAGATAAGGAGGCTTCTCCTTTAACTAACTTTGACATCTCCTCTGCCGAGGACAGAGTAGTCTTTGAGAAAGAAATGAAGGACTACACAATACTGTGTCCACAGATGTCGCCTATACATTTTAAGATGCTTAAAACAGCCATAGAATGGGGCGGATATAATATAGAACTGCTTGAGGACGATCCTTCCGTAATCGATACCGGGCTTAAGTTTGTAAACAACGATGCCTGCTATCCTTCTCTCATAGTTGTCGGACAGATTATGAGTGCAATCAAGTCCGGAAAGTATGACTTAAACAAGCTTGCCGTTTTCATAAGCCAGACCGGAGGCGGCTGCCGTGCTTCGAATTATATAGGTTTCATAAGAAGGGCGTTAAAAAAAGAAGGCATTGCCCATATACCCGTTATCTCGCTGTCCGTACAGGGACTCGAGAAAAATCCGGGCTTTAAAGCTACCCCGCCTATTCTGCTGCGTGCTTTGCAGGCTTTGATTTACGGCGATTTATTTATGAGAGTGCTCTATGCCACAAGACCTTACGAACTTGAAAAAGGCTCTGCCGATGCCCTGCATAAACTTTGGGAGGAAAAGTGCATAGCCTCATTAAATAAGGCTTCCATGTCACAGTTTAAAAAGAACTGTCAGGATATAGTACGAGAGTTTGACGAGCTTCCGAGAGTGGAGGGACTTACCAAAACCAAGGTGGGCATAGTCGGCGAGATTCTTGTAAAATTTCTTCCAAGCGCAAACAACGGAGTAGTTGAACTCCTTGAAAATGAAGGTGCGGAGGCTGTCGTTCCGGATTTGACCGACTTCCTGCTTTACAGCGCCTACAATACCAATTTTAAGGCGGAGCATCTCGGAAAAAGCAAGCGAAACGCCTTTATAAGCAACAGAGCAATTGACCTTATAGAATACTTTAGAAAGCCTGCAAGAAAAGCGCTCAGGAAGAGCAAACATTTTGTAGAGCAAAGTCACATAAAGGAACTCGCAGAGCTCGCCGCTCCTATCGTTTCTATAGGAAACCAGACCGGAGAGGGCTGGTTCCTGACCGGAGAGATGATAGAACTTATAAAGTCGGGCGCAACCAATATAGTATGTACCCAGCCTTTCGGCTGTCTGCCTAACCATGTTGTGGGTAAGGGAGTTATAAAACAGCTCAGGCTTGCTTATCCGGGTACAAACATAGTAGCGGTTGACTACGATCCCGGCGCCAGTGAGGTTAATCAGCTTAACAGAATAAAGCTTATGTTGGCAACCGCCGAAAATGAGCTGCTTAATTAGCTGAAGTGGAAAAATATTCGTCAATACGCAGAGAAAATATTGGATACTTGTATAC
>JBHADN010000184.1:0-3526 GCA_041855085.1 Catonella sp. | reverse complement strand
TTTACTTTCAATACTTATATTTGGTTATGTTTTGACTAAGACATTTGAAAAGAAGATAAAAAAACAGGAATAAAATTAAACCGAACAGATGTTTAGAATTGGTGCTTTATAAGCAGATAATTAAATTAGGCTTGGGACTCTTACAGAGTCCGAAGCCTAATTGTATAAACAGGATGTCGATGCTGCAATATCTAAACGCTCTTTTAAAAAGCCGGTCAGTTGGAAGCAAATCTCTCGCTCTGGCTTTTTATAAGCTCCAAATCGTCAAAGTAATTGATTTTCATTGCGGATTTTACCTCCGTAAGGGTGGCGGCAGCTTTTTCTCTTGCTCTTTCGCTGCCTTTTTTAAGTATTTCATAGACGGCAGGGATATCCTTTTCGTATGCCCTTCTTCTTTCTCTCATCGGGGATAATTCCTCTTCAAGTACGGCATTCAAAAAGCGTTTAACCTTTACATCTCCCAAGCCGCCGTTTCTGTAGTGGTTCTTAAGTGCGTCAAGGTTCTCGTATTCCGGCAGATATTTTGCAAAGCTGTCAGGTTTTACAAAGGCATCCAGATAGGTAAAAACGGTATTTCCCTCAACCTTGCCCGGATCGCTTACCTTCAGATGGTCGGGATCGGTATACATGCTCATTACCTTGTTTTTTACATCCTCCGCACTGTCGGAGAGGTAGATACAGTTGCCGAGCGACTTGCTCATCTTAGCCTTGCCGTCAGTTCCGGGAAGTCTTTTACAAGCCTCATTGGAAGGAAGAATGATTTCAGGCTCAACCAGTACTTCGGCATAGGTAAAATTGAACTTTCGTACTATTTCTCGAGTCTGCTCTATCATAGGCTCCTGATCCTCGCCTACGGGAACGGCGGTTGCCTTAAAGGCGGTTATATCGGCAGCCTGACTTATAGGGTATGTAAAGAAACCTACAGGTATACTGGTTTCAAAATTTCTCATCTGAATTTCAGCCTTTACGGTAGGATTTCTCTGGAGTCTTGAAACTGTAACCAGATCCATGTAATAAAATGCAAGCTCACATAGTTCAGGAATCTGTGACTGTATAAGTATAGTACATTTTTCGGGATCGATTCCGATGGAAAGGTAGTCAAGCGCAACTTCGATTATGTTCTGCCTGATTTTTTCGGGATTGTCCGAATTGTCGGTAAGCGCCTGTGCATCGGCAATCATGATGTAGATTTCGTCAAATTTTCCTGAATTTTGAAGTTCAACTCTGTTTTTCAGCGAGCCGACATAGTGCCCCAGATGGAGCTTTCCTGTAGGTCTGTCGCCTGTAAGTATAATTTTAGACATGGTATTCCTCTTTCACTTATGTGTAAATATTTTAGTCCGGACTATTTGCAAAATATGCGGCGATTACTGTACTTATCTTGACATGAGGTGGATAACCTCTCCTATATACATATAGTGGTAATCCTTGTCTGCATAAAACTCGCCGTCTATGGAAGGATCGATGAAGTCGCCGGGATTAAGCTTGGTAACCGAAAGCTTTCTCATGATGACCACATCACGCCCTTCGTCTATATACGGAGTTCCCTCGTGATATCCTACATGGAACTTCGCATTTTTTATCTTGTCCTCACTACGGCCGGAAATACTGCCCATGTATTTTAAGAGCAGTCCGTTCGATTTATTGGGGGTAAAGTAGGTAACGGAGAAAGTGCTGTACTTGTCCAAGAACTCCTTAGTATATCTGCTACCTCTGACAAATACAAAGCCGACATCCTTGTTCCAGATTACGCCCATTCCTCCCCAAGAAATGGTCATAGTATTTATATCGCCCTCCGTTCCTGCGGTAAGCAGAGCGGGTTCCCCTTTAATTTTAAAGGGGTTGGCAACCAGAATGTCATTTGAATACGGCTGAAATACATGCGGCATAAAAACCTCCTGCGGATTTAATGAAATTATTCATGGTATAAGTATATCAAAAAAAAGCTGTAGTTTCTATACCTTTGTGTAGATTTGCTGAAATATAAAAAAAATATAAAAATTACTTGAAATATCAGCGTGGAAGTAGTAGGATAGCTACTATCGAAAAAGACAAATGTCTTTGTGGTAAAGACAAAAGTGAAGGAGAGCAAATATGGAAAAATTAAAAGTAGGTATCTTAGGTGCAACGGGAATGGTAGGACAGAGATTTATTTCTCTCCTTGCAGGTCATGAATGGTTTGATGTGGTTTGTGTGGCGGCATCTGCGAGAAGCGCGGGAAAAACCTATGAGGAAGCGGTAGGAGAGAAGTGGAAGCTGGATACTCCTATGCCTGAAAATGTTAAGAAGCTGATAGTGGACAATGTAAATGAGGTTGAAAAGGTAAGCGAAAAGGTTGACTTTGTTTTCAGCGCGGTAGATATGACAAAGGAGGAGATAAAAGCTATAGAGGAGGCTTATGCAAAAACGGAAACCCCTGTAGTTTCAAATAATTCGGCTCACAGATGGACTCCGGATGTGCCTATGGTAGTGCCTGAAATAAATCCCGAGCATCTGGCTGTAATAGAATTTCAGAAAAAGAGGCTCGGTACCGAAAGGGGCTTCATAACGGTTAAGCCTAACTGCTCTATACAGAGTTATGTTCCTGCCCTGCATGCGCTTAAGGAGTTCAATCCGGTAAAGGTTGTGGCTACTACCTACCAGGCTATATCGGGAGCGGGGAAAAATTTCAAAGACTGGCCTGAAATGGTTGGAAATATCATACCTTTTATAGGAGGAGAAGAGGAGAAGAGTGAGCAGGAGCCGCTTCGTATCTGGGGAAAGGTGGAAGGCGGAGTTATAGTAAAGGCAGCTTCTCCGCTCATAACAACTCAATGTATAAGAGTTCCGGTGCTTAACGGACATACTGCGGCGGTTTTTGTTGACTTTGAGAAGAAGCCGTCTAAGGAAGAAATGATAGAGAGATGGAGAAACTTCAAGGGAATTGCTCAGGAGCTTAATCTTCCGAGTGCACCTAAAAACTATATTCAGTATCTTGAAGAGGAAAACCGCCCTCAGGTAGCGCTTGATGTGGATTATGAAAGAGGAATGGGAATTTCTCTCGGAAGACTGCGTGAAGACACCCTTTTCCAGTACAAGTTTGTAGGACTTTCGCACAATACGCTTAGAGGAGCGGCAGGCGGAGCCGTACTCATAGCCGAACTGCTTGTAAAACAGGGCATGATAGTTAAGAAATAGGGAAATCGGGGGTAAATCTATGTTTTTTGGAACTTGGTGGTCTTTAATTCCGCCGCTTATAGCAATTGTACTTGCGCTCATTACAAAGGAGGTATATATTTCACTTTTTACGGGCTGTGCCGTAGGAGCGCTTTTGATAGCTGATTTCCGATTTTGGACGGCATTTGACACCCTGTACAACACCATCATAAACAGCGTGGATTTTTCCATACTTATGTTTATGATACTGCTTGGAATGGTGGTATATCTTATGCAGGAGTCAGGCGGAACAAGAGCCTATGGAGAATGGGCAATAAAGCGGCTTAAAACTAAAAAATCATCCGTTATAGCAACCTCGCTTTTAGGAGTG
>JBHADN010000183.1:0-3261 GCA_041855085.1 Catonella sp. | reverse complement strand
CCATACAGTTAAAAACCTTGAAAATTTTGCAAGGACACAGGGCAAGAAGGTAGATATTAAAGATTTGGGTGCAGAGTATGAGGTTACCGTAAGCTGATGAAACATAGCAGGGAAACTAAGCTGTATGTGCTTTTTTACACTTTCGCGGAAGCTATGGCTACCGAAGCTGCCTGCGGAAGAGAGGGACTGTCAGGAAAACTGGTTTCAGTTCCGAGAAAGCTTTCAGCGGGCTGTGGAGTTTCTTGGGAGTGTGCACCGGAACTTAAAGCGGAGGTTATAGGGCTGCTCGAGAGAGAAGATATTGAGTGGGAAGATATGCAGGAAATATAGCAGGCGCGCTTGACAGCAAGCTGTTTATATAGTATATTCAGAATACGATATTCTCTTATTCAGAGTGGCGGAGAGTGAAGGCTCTATGAAGCTACGGCAACCCCTGTGTACAGGAAGGTGCCAACCTGAGCGAAGCGGCTATGCCGTTTTCGAGCAATAAGGGGATTTGATTAGGATAAGTCAAGTCCAATGACACTCGTGATAAGATTAAGAGGCTATCGAAAGGTAGCCTCTTTTTTATGTAACAGGAAGAACTGCAAAAGACTCTTCCTGACGGAAAGAAAACAACAATTGAAAGTGGAGGAAAAGATGGATAAGTTTATATTTACATCAGAATCAGTTACAGAAGGGCATCCTGACAAAATGTGCGATGCAATTTCAGATGCGATATTGGATGCCTGCTTAAAAGAAGATCCTATGAGCAGGGTTGCCTGCGAAACGGCTACCTGTACGGGATTTGTGCTTATTACAGGAGAGATTACAACAAAGGCGAGAGTAGATTATACAAGGATTGCAAGGGAAACTATAAAGGAAATCGGCTATGATGACTCGAGAAAAGGCTTTGACGGGGAAACCTGTGCCGTATTTGTGGCTATAGACGAACAGTCGCCTGACATAGCTATGGGAGTTGACAAAGCGTTGGAAGTAAGAGAAAATGATATGACGGAGTCGGAGCTTTCCGCAATAGGTGCGGGAGATCAGGGAATGATGTTCGGCTACGCATCAAACGAGGGAGAGGAACACATGCCTTATGCACTCTCGCTTGCGCACAAGCTTACCAAAAAACTTACGGAAGTGAGAAAAAACGGAACTCTTGCCTATCTGCGTCCTGACGGAAAAAGTCAGGTTTCCGTAGAGTATGACAAAGATGATAAGCCGGTAAGACTTGAGGCGATAGTGGTTTCCAGTCAGCATGATGAAGAGGTTTCGCAGGAAACTATAAGGAAGGATATCAGGAGAGAGGTTATAGACAAGGTTGTGGATGCGTCTATGGTGGATGAGAATACCAAGATATACATCAACCCTACAGGCCGTTTTGTTATAGGAGGACCTCGCGGAGATGCCGGACTTACGGGAAGAAAGATAATAGTAGATACATATGGCGGTGCGGCAAAGCATGGCGGCGGAGCTTTTTCGGGCAAAGATGCGACAAAGGTAGACAGAAGCGGCGCATATATGGCAAGATACATAGCTAAAAACATTGTGGAAGCGGGCTACGCGGATAAGGTGGAGATACAGATTTCGTATGCGATAGGCGTGGCGGAGCCGACATCCGTTTTTGTCGACACATTCGGAACGGGAAAGGTAAGCGAAGAAAGACTTGTTGAGGCTATCAGACAGGTTTTTGATTTGCGTCCTGCCGGCATTATAAAGATGCTTGATTTAAGGCGTCCTATTTACAGGCCTACGGCGGCGTACGGGCATTTTGGAAGGAGTGATATCAATCTGCCTTGGGAGAAGATGGATAAGGTTGAGGAACTGAAAAAAATACTGCAATAATATATAATCCGGATTATTCGCTGAGAATATCGTGAAAATTTCTACATAAAGCCGCATATCATAAATTCAAACTTTTATGATATGCTGTTTTGAGTAGTTCGGGTACGGTTTGGACGGCTCTATATAAAATTTAGAAAAATGGCTTTTTGTTTTACAATGACAGTGCACTTGCTTTAATACCTTTATGAACAGATGAGAGGAGTGTCATATGAGGCTAAGGGGGCGTATAAACATTGCCTTTGTTGTGATTATGATTATACCGTTGGCATTGATAAGTCTGGCATTTTTTGTAATACTAAAGAGCAGGTTTTCGCCTGTAAATCCGTCAACAGTAGGGGGAGGACTTATTACCTCCATAGTAAATCCGATAAGCTATATAAACAGTCTTATTGCCGACGACTACAAAGAATTGAATACAGCGGTAAACTATAACAATGAAAAACTTTCAGATACGGAGTACCTTGACACGGTTTCAAGGAGGCTAGAGGATAAGTATTCTTATATATATATTGTTAAAGATAAGAAGCTTGTGTATAGCCAAAATACAGAGCTGTATGATAAAATAAAGGAAGAGATTTTAGGCTATCAGTCCGAGCTTACGGATATAAGTGAATACATAGAATATGATGATTTTGATATAATTGTAAGATATATGTCTACTAAGGACAAGCTTACAAAGGTATTTCTTATAACTAATATGGCGGAGCTTGAGCTGGAGGCTAAGTTAGCTTGGATACAGTTGTTCATATCTATTTTTATAAGTATGCTGGTTACGGCTCTGACTCTTTCCTACTGGCTCAACAGGAGCATAGAAAGGCCTATAGGCACGCTGAGAAACTTCACAAAAGGGATAATAGACGGAGATTTGGACACCGAAATTGATCTAAACGGCGAGGATGAGATAGGCGAGCTTTACAGAGATTTTGATGATATGAGAAAGCACCTGAAAAAGCTGTTGGATGAGAACGAGAACAAGGAAAAGGACATGAGGGAAATAATAGTAAACATGTCCCATGACATAAAGACTCCGCTTACAGCCATCAAAAGCTATACGGAAGGGCTCAGGGAAGGAGTAGCCAATACCAGGGAAAAGCAGGATAAGTATCTCAGCACGATTTACTCCAAGACGGTAGAGATGACCTCTCTGATAGACGAGCTTAATACATACGCGAGAATAAACAACAATGACATTCCTTATAATTTCGCAAAGATAGATATCAATGATTATCTTGAGGACGGAATACAGGAGAACAGGGCGGATTTGGAGATAAACAATATTGATATTTACTTTTATCCGAGCGGAGATGAAAAGCTGGAGGTCATAGCGGATCCGGAGCAGTTTTCTAGGGTTTTTAATAATATAGTGTCGAACTCCAAGAAATATGCTTCAAAGGAGCGCAACGGAAGAATAGATATAAGCGTTGCCGATTT